>NZ_CP025989.1:600000-837348 GCF_003072485.1 Candidatus Fokinia solitaria | reverse complement strand
GCACTTACGTATAATCCGTGTTCATCTTGCTCTATACTTGTAGTATATCCTATTGGCTGATTAGAGGCATGTTCCCATAGTAATGGTAGCATAGGAGGGATAGCATCGCCAAAAGCGTGTTGTTTTATAATATCATTGTTTAAATCATTACATTCAAATACTGCAGCATATCCGCTAATGTGAAATTGTTCTGACACTTATATGTGTGAATAATGCATAACGACGCACTTGTATGTTTATGATGGTAAAGATGATAATCTGGAAGTACTGATTACAAGATAAATATGTATAGCTTAAGACTGAAGAGAATTTTGTCGGCTATAAAATGCAAAAGCGATATCAGTTGCTGCGTTTAAAATATCATTTTCAAATAGATTTTGTTGCGACTTACGTTCTTTATCAAATAAAACAAAATGCACTGAATTAGCTTTAGCTTGTGTTAGCATCGCGCTATGATCAAGGCGGCTAAAATAATCATTGCAAGTACTGCCAAAGATGTACCAATTTCTTATTTGGTGGTTACTGAGCGCAAGAAATGTATCAGTGAATATGCTGCTATTAATCAATACTGTCTTCTCCTTTAAAGCGGCAAGGTAGCATAACATCATTTTAGTATATTCGTAAAAACTATTACCGAGCTTACTTAGTAAAAGTATACAATCGCAATCATTACTCAATTGAGTGAGACATTTTACATCATATACAGTAGCTGTGCCTTGTTTTACGGATTGCACTACTTTTATTCTGCTATCTACGCTATAGCAGCATATTTTTTCAACATAGACGGAAAATTCGATATCCTTGATAGTGCTAAGTAAGTCATTATCTACTTCGCTATAATCACTTTTCATGATAAGTAATTTCTTCATCGTCTCTCTACTATTCGCTTTTTACACCTTTGAAAAATGTATCCAAAAATCCCATTTCATTGGAAAGAAGGAAGTATGTTTTATCAGATAGTGCTTTTTTATATCCTTCAATTCTTTTATAAAATACGTAAAAATCTTTATCTACTGCAGCGGCTGAAGCTACAATTTTTGCCGCTTCAGCATCTCCTTCTCCCATAATTTCTTGCGCTCGTCTCTCTGCTTCAGCAATAATGAGCGCGCAATCCTTTTCTGCTGTTGTTCTGACTAATTTTGCTTGTGCCGCACCTTGCGAACGTATTTCGACAGCTTCTTTCTCTCTATCTGTTTTCATTCTTTCATAAACTGCTTTAAGTGCTTTTTCAGGTAGCTGAACACTTACAAGTCTGACATCGATTACTTCAATACCGAATGCTCTCATTTGCGTTTTTACATTCAACAAGACATTTTCTATCACTACCTTTCTATTTTCTCTCAGAACATCATTGAACGAAACACTACCTATGATCTTACGTAGAGAAGATTCTATAACGGCTAGCAAGCGTTCTCTAAAAACATATTCATTATTTACAGATTCATAAAAGCGCAATGGTTCAACAATTCTGTATTTGCAATATGCATCAGCTTTCATTGTCTTTTGTTCTGCTGTAACAAATTCATTCGCATCATTAGAGGAGAAGGTGATATTCTGTATTCTGTTATCGAAAAAAATGACATTCTGTATAAATGGAAGTTTTACGCATAAACCTGGCGCTTTTATCACTTTAATTGGCTTTCCGAGTTGTAGCACAAGTGCGTATTGCGTTTGATGTAATATGTAAATACTACTCAAAGAAAGTACAGCAAATGCTGATAGAGAAACTATCAGTAGCAACACGCGTCTATGGTTGAAGTTCATATTTATGTTCGAATTAATTCGTAAATCTTCCTGCATTATACAGAAAGTGCTGCATCACTCTAAATTTTTGTCCATCTATTTTACTTTTATCCTTTTCACATCGATAAAATATTGTATGAACTCTAGAAGCTAAATGTCTTAAGTACAATAACTATAAATCATTTAATTGATAGTGGTAGATATTTTGTCCGTTTTCAAAAAATGAGCAATAGCCTCACCGAAGAAAGTGAGCAATTCTCAAAGTTTATTGTAAATTTCAGCTAGACAAATATTTTTTTTAAAGGAGAGTTAAGCAGATTCAAAGTTCGATAAATGATGTACGATACTCATGCACTCTTGTATTGCGAGCACAGCGTTCTCAGAATTTGCATTTTTGTTTAGATCGTTCAATATTGCGATACTTTCATCTAAGTAACATTTAGTATATTGTGGTATTTTCTCCACGATTTGGTATTTCTGCATGTAATGAGCGATAGTGTCAAGTTTACTTTCTGCTATAACACCCCTTTTACTGTCAAATATTTCTTTTATTATATGCATTTCTTGCGAATTTGCATTTTCTACCAATATCATAAGAGGTAGCGTAGTTTTTCTTTCAAGAATATCTTGAAAGCGTTTCTTACCGGTATTATGAGAAGTGTAATCCAATACATCATCTTTGATTTGAAAAAGTATTCCTATATTACGCCCTAATCGAGCCCATTTGCTTGCGTTACGATATTTTTTCCACATAGCAGCTATTTTAGCTGTAGCTTCGAATAATGCACCTGTTTTTCCATATATAATACTTAAGTATTCTTTTTTCTCGATATTATATTGCCCTATTATTGTAAGTTGTTTGATTTCGGCTTGAGTAATATGTGACGAAGCACGAGCTAAAGTCTCCATAATTTCATAAGATTTCGTTTTTGCGATTAATTCGAAAGCTTTGCTGAAAAGATTATTACCTACTAAGATGCTTGTATTATTTCCCCATATCTTGTTTGCAGTTTTGATATTTCTTCTATAAGCGCTATGATCTATGACGTCGTCATGTAATAGTGTTGCTGTGTGTAGTAGTTCTATTGCCGCGCATATAGATAAGCTTGCATCGCAGAAATCAGTATCTTTCATGCTATAACTCATTATTAACAGTGCGAGGTAAGGTCTGATTCTCTTACCTCCTGCGCTTAGTATATGCTTTGCAACTTTAGGTATGAGTTGATGCCTTCTCTCTTCAGATTGAGATTCAAAGCACGAATAAATTATATTCTCTATGCGAGTAATATCATCTTGAAATATCATACTTCTTAGGTAATTTATACGTTTTTTATACGTTCAGGTAGCAATCCTCCTAATGACTCACCACCTAGGATGTGGATATGGAAATGTTGCACTGTTTGAATGGCATTTTCTCCAGAATTACTAATTAACCTATAACCTCCTTGTAGCTCTAGAATTTTAATAGTATTGGATAATCCGCTAAAAAAGAGATGCGAGAACTGTGGAGTTGCAATACTCATAAAAGTTTCAAAATTTACCACTTGTAGCTTTGGTATGCATAAGACATGTACTGGAGCTAGAGGGGTAATATCATGAAATGAGAGGCAATAATCATCCTCATATACTTTTCTGCAGTTGATCTCACCGCGTAAAATTTTAGCAAAAACATTTTCGGTATCGTATTTATACATAATCGACTTATAAATAATTTGCTAAAGCGATTGTAATGCTTTTTCATTTTTTATGCATCATTCATATAAAGGAATACGGATCTATATCGATTTTAATTTTTTTCCTAATATTAGGATGTTTGTGAAAAATATCATTTAAGAAATTCTGTATTGCCATGTTGCGTCGTGACTGCAGTATAATGCGATAGCGGAACATGCTATTTAGTCTAAATATAGGGCATTCTGATGCGCCCATTATAACGACATCGTATTTATTATTTGTACTTCTCATGGTGTTTTCTACAGTATCGATCAATTGAAGGGCAGTTTTTTCATTCTGATGCTGCACGGTGATAGTGCATAATTTTGTAAAAGGTGGCATTGATGCACTTTCTCTATTTTGTATTTCCTGCTTTACGAAGTTACCATAATCCATATTGATGATGGATTGTACAAACCAGTGAGTAGGCTCGTGTGTTTGCAAAATAATTTTCGCATTGCTTTTCTCTCTTCCTGCACGTCCTATTAATTGATAGAGATTTTGATATGTCTTTTCGAGTGCTCTGATATCGCTAATAAGTGGAGTACCGGAAGAATCTATTACAACGATTAATTGCAGATTCGGAAAATGGAAGCCTTTAGATAGTATTTGAGTACCTACGATGATCTTGATCTCGCCATTTTCTATCTTTGAAAGGATGTTTGCGCTTTTATTGACTGTAAGATCGCTGCTTAAAAATGCACTTTCATGATCAGGTAATAATTTATCTAGTTCTTCTTTTACTTTTTCTATACCGAGGCCGTATAGTCTGATACCGTTAGCGTCATTGCATACAGGACAGGAGTATTGCAATGAGTGATGATAGCCGCAATAATGGCATAGGACGATATTTTTTGCTTTATGATACGTTAAAGGTACGTTGCATCTCTGACATCCAATTCTTGCGCCACAGGAGTTACACATTAAGATATTTGCATATCCTCTTCTATTGATGAAAAGCATTACTTGTTCTCCTCTATGAAGAGTGCGTTGCATTTCTTGCAATGATTCAGAATGGATAATCGGTAGGGCTCTCTGCTTGCTATGAAGCATGGATTGCAAAGCGTTTTTGCGAATGTCTGCAATCTGTATATGAGGTAAATCCGTCAAGCTGTATTTTTGAGTTAATTCATAGTAGCGATACTTGTTCTTGAAAGCGTTATATAACGTCTGTATCGATGGTGTAGCAGATGATAGTATTATTGGTATATCGTGATGTTTAGCGCGCAAGATTGCCATATCTCTTGCTTGATAAAGAGGATTTTCCTCCTGCTTAAATGAGGTATCATGTTCTTCATCTACTATAATTAATCCTATATTGTGCATTGGCAGATATAAGGCACTCCGCGCACCTGCTACGAATTTTATCATCGGTATATCATCATATCCACGCTGCACTCTGTGCCACGTGGCATTTCTATCAGATTGCTTTATTTCTGAATGCCATATACCTATTTCTCCGAAATATTTCTTAAATCTTGCTGAAAGTTGCGTACTTAATAGTATTTCCGGCAATAATACTAATACTTGTTTACCGCTATCTATTACTTTCTTAGCGACATTAAGGTATGTTTCTGTTTTGCCAGAGCCTGTCACTCCATGTAATACATGGACGCAGTATTGTTGTAAATTTGCAGAAATCGATGATGCAATTTCCATTTGTTGAGGAGAAAGAGAGATATTCTGCGGCAATTTGTCATCTGCAGTTTCGGCTTTGTTTATTTTGAACTTTCCTATTCTATGTGCTTTTGTATGCATTCCTCCGAGGATCATTTTGTAAAAAACTCCAACAGGATACATATTATAGCGTGCAGTAGCTTCTAGAAATCGAATCATATTTGAATGTACTGCTGGTAATTCATGCAGTATCTTTATCGCTTCGCGTATTCGGAATTGATGCTTTTTATCGTTATTGATGGAGATTATCAGACCAATGGTAGTGGTATTTTTGAAAGGCACTGCTGCAAATCTACCTAGCACATTATCTTTAGAACTTTGTACGCTGTATACGAAATGAGTATCTACTGCTATAGGCAATATCATATTCACATATAACATTTCTTCCTTGAAAGAATTTGCATTCATGACGGAACATATGCGATTAATTCTTGAAGATATCGCATTGATTGAATATTGTGTATTGATGGAAAGTGTTTAGCAGTAGATGAAGCAATTTCGCAATATTATTCTCTCTTTTTTGCTATTCTGTTTTGTGAGGCAAGCAGAAGCGTCCCATGTTGCACAGCATTACGAGATATATGCCGTAGTTGGAGAAAATGTTATCTCCAATGTGGATTTAGACTATTTTGCTAAAACTAGCGAAATTTTATCACAGAAAGAAGTCAAGAAAGATGCGAAGTTACTAGGCGTGATGATAAATGCACATCTCGCAAGTGTAGCGCTTCAAAGGTTAGAGCTGCAGCTTTCGGAGCAGGAGTTGAATGCAATGATAAAGAAAATAGAAGAGGAATATCAGCAACACAGGAATATCAATATATCGAAGTTATTGAGTGAAAGAGGAGTGCCATTTTCGGATTTCAAAAAAGTCATCAATTTGCAGGTGAGTGGAGAGAAACTATTCAAAATGTCTGAATCTTTTCAGCAACTTTCAAAGAGAGAAAAAGGATGCTATGCAGGATTCGGATTATCCAACTATGCAGTGATGCGTACTGGAGAAATTGGCTCTATTCTTACCGTGAATGAAATGTTTGGAGTTGAAGTATCAAAAATCTTTCACTTACGCGAAGATAGCGTAGTGAGTTTTTGGCAATTAATGGTACGAAAAGATCTATTGACGAATGCGTTACTTATGGAGATAGCGCAGCAGTATAAGAAGTCACATTCTATTGACGAAGTGGTGAAATACATAGAAAATGTCACACCTCAAGCTGAAACTGATGCGCAGTTTCCTCGTGTGATAGCAAACGAAATTAAAAATATTGAAGCAAAGGCGCTGTTTAAAGAATATGCGCAGAATATAGCAGCTAATCCTGTAGTAGGTATGACGAGACCATTTCTACGTGATGAATATGTTGTTATTTTAAGGATAGAAGAAATCAAGAATGCAAGAATGCAAGATATCAAAGAGATTATATATCCGCTCTCATTTTGTAATGTAACTCTAGATGCTGAAGAGGAAAATTTTGCAGAAGCAGAACTTAAACGAGAAAAGGGATTTAACACATTTACCGCCATCATGGAAGTGAAGAAGGACGATACATTTGTATTTCTCACAGAAGCAGGGATGAAGCTAAAATAGCTACATGAAGTTACAAAGCCACGCTAGCGTATATCCTATGAAAGTTGACCATGCGAATGATAGTATCGCCCATCTCATACCTATTTGAGACTTTATAATGGCGAAAACAGAAATACATGGAAAGTATAGTAATACGAATATCATAAATGCGAATGCACTTTTGCTGTTGCTGAATTTTATTTTTAGTGTTTCCTCATAATTTGAAGTCTCTATATTCTTTCCAAAATATTTGTCAAAAATCTGATTATACTGATTCGATATCCATTCTTGCTTGTTTTGTAGTAACAGCTCTTGGTTAGTGATATCGCTTTCTAAAGTGTACAATGTACGAGCGGTAGTGATGATGACTTCTTTTGCAATAATGCCAGCAATGAGCGCTACGTTTATTTGCCAATCATCTGGATGTACTCCTATATATTTGGTAATACATGATGCTTTTTTGCCAATTTCTACAAGAATTGAGTGAGACAAACGATCACTTTGAGTAATTTTATAGTTCTTAAATGAAAAAGATGAAAAAGCGTAAAATATTGCAAGAGATATAAATACACTCTTAGTGATACTGAATATGAACGATCTGGAAAAATCGTATGTTTTTTGCGCCACTATAGTAAGAGAGGGAAATGTATGATGCGGCAGACGTAATATTATTGTATCTGTGCGTGGTTTTAGTAATTTACATAGTATTGCTGC
This sequence comes from Candidatus Fokinia solitaria, assembly GCF_003072485.1. Lineage (NCBI taxonomy): Bacteria > Pseudomonadati > Pseudomonadota > Alphaproteobacteria > Rickettsiales > Candidatus Midichloriaceae > Candidatus Fokinia > Candidatus Fokinia solitaria. The sequence continues at coordinate 829,940 of NZ_CP025989.1, read as the reverse complement.
GGTAAAAACTCCTACGCTGACGCCGAGCGCATATAATCCGAATATCGCAAGAAATGTGTATGAGTGAAAAAAGTATAACCCTATAGTAGTGAAGACTATAAATCTGCCGTTACAACTCATAAACGGCATCATCATAATTGCGATAATTCTACTTTTTTTATTACTGATGCTGAGTGTGGTGTGTATCGATGGTACATTACATCCGAAGCTGAGGATAAGCGGAATGATAGCATGCCCTGGTATACCTATTTTTGATAAAGTACTGTTCATCAAGAGTGAAAGTCTACTCATATATCCTGTTTCTTCTAAAGTGAATAAGCACGCGTATAATGTACATACAGGCGGTATAAAAGAGACAATGATGTTTAGTCCTAGAGAAAAACTGCGATACACTGGTATTATCAACGCATCAGGCAGGAAGCTACAAACTGCTAGCGTGAGTGGATATGTAAAAGTAGCGTTTACAATATCAAGTAATATTGGCGATAGAAAAGAGTTAGATAATGATGATAGAAAGAGTATGCTGCTTATTAAAAATGTAAAAATTGGCAGCGCGAATATTGGTTTAAATAATAGTGTATCGATGAAATTCGATAATGTGCTGACTTTCTTAACAGTAACCGCTTTATCGTATATCTCGTTAATAAACGATGTGTAGTAGGAAAATATATTTTCAGAAAACTGTTTGACATAGTGTACGATGCTACCCGCCGTAGAATGGTTGATTGTAGCATTTTGAAGTAATTCAAAAAGTGAGAATGCGCTTATATGGTGTGATATCTCTTTTTCAGCAATAGTCTTAGCATGCTGCAACTCCTTTATCACTGTTTGCGCTTTGTACTCATCATCTTGAAATTGATGTTTTATTATTGACGGAAGTAATACGTTCCAAGTGCTATCTGAATATTGTATCATTTTATTCTTCTTCGCTGCGCAAATAGTAGTAGCACGTCTGCATAGATATTTTTTTAATTCTGTAATAGTAGTGCGAGATGTAGCGCTTACTGCAAGAACGTCGCAGCCTAATAATGCGGCGAGAACATCATGTTTTATCGTAATGCCGTATCGCTTCGCTATATCGATCTTTGTCACAACTACAACCACGTTAGCCTTTCTCATCATGAGTTCCATAGTGAATACGAGATCGTGCTTGATGTTAGTAGCATCCACTACGCTGATGTAGAGATCTACATCATCTGACTCCAATAAATCATAAACAACTTTATACTCTACGTGTTCTGCTTCATGAGAATCTCCTTTTGGAAAATAATCTGTACCTGGTAAATCTATGAATTTTATTTCTTCGCATTTTTTCTCATTTTTGATGAGAGTCACACCAAACCAATTACCAGTTCTGCATTTAGTACCACTTAATTTATTCATTAAAGTAGTCTTTCCTGAGTTAGGATGCCCTAAAAGAGCAACGTTGCAGTAACACTCCATGGAAATACTTAGACTTTCAGCCTAACTACAAGCATTTCTGCGATAGGTAATCCAATTGCGACAGTAATATTAAGCTCTGCTATAGAGAGGACAATACTATCGCTGTACTTACGTATTGCGGCAATCTCCTTGCACGGCATGATACCGAAGTTCTGTAACGTATTTCTAATGTGCTCATCGCCTTTGAATTCGCAGACTATGAAAGAGCACTTATCCTTGTATCTCTGCACAAAAGATGCGAGAGTACGTTTCATATTGATGCTGCGCGAGTTACTAAACATACGATGTGTCAGTCACTGGATGAATATGATAACAAGTAATATATAGCATGCATAAATAAAGCACCACAACAAACGTTATCCTTATCAAAGAACAGGCTCAGTATCGTCACTTTCCAGAGCTTGTATATATCTTTCTATCATTTCATTTTCTTGAGATGCAACATCTAATCCTTTTTTTCTCAATGCCACCACTTTTTTTACAATTTTAGGTTCTAATCCGATTGATCTGGACTGCGCGTACGTTTCTTTTATTAATTCTGTTAGTTCGCGTTTCTCCTCCTCCAATCTTTCCAATTTTTGGATTATTTGTTTCAGTACTTTCATTATTGTATAAAAATATAAAAAATTACTCTGACGAATATCGCTTAAAATTTGTTTTTTGTATCGTAGAATTGGTAACGCTGAGTACTTTAAATGTCTCACCCATTTCTAATTTAGATGTCAGTGTAACGGTATCTAACCACGTTTTCTCGAAATGCTTTGCATGCATATCGGAATTTAGAAATTTATGAAAGGAGTCTTTTGCAACGTCATAAATGCCGTTTGCTTTTAAAAAATCCGCCTGTGTACAGTAAGCTGCTATGCAGTCGCGTCGTGTCGCTATCTTGGTTAAAGAATAAAAATCAACAGTAGCTGATATATCAGCTTCTCCAAGCTGTGTAATAGCATCAAGTAGTGTATGATTTTTTACAAATTTAATGGAATTCGTGTGCTTATATCCTAAGTGTCCATAATCTACAGCAACGAACATACCATCAGAAGATATTACTGCGTCCAGCAGCCTATCCATGTATCTCTCTCTAATCGGAGAAAGCTCGACAATAGTATGTCCATCTTCTGCAATAATTTGCTGAAGAATCTTAGCGCTTCCTCGTATATATTCATCAATGATGTGAATGCTGCATTCAGATGGCGCTTGATATGTTAATTTTAACTCGTTTTCTTTGCGATGTGCATACAATTCAGAAATTTCAGTGCCGACATGAAATTGTTTAACTGGTAACGCATCAAAGAATTCATTGGAGACTATGACTACCGTGGAGTTTGTTTCCTTAGCTATGAACTGTGCTCTTTCCACGATAGCATCGAGATCAAAGAACCATTCTATAGGACAAGAAGGAATAACGTCACTCACATTCTTTTTTTGTATCTCTGCCATGTTTTCACTATGCTCCAGCATGAGTACGGCGGAGACTATAGTAGTGATATCATTATTCGTATAAGCTTGTAGCAAGCGCAGTATGTCACGCATCATCCTCCCAGTGCCTCCACCTAATTCTAGGAGAACGAGTTTTTTTTTCTTGTTTATTGTATGAGACAAAGCTACCTTGCCGAGTATCAAATTGAATATATCACTCACTTCTGGTGCTGTGATGAAGTCCCCTGCGCTGCCAATTACAGCATTCCTGTAGTAGCACTCGTTTGAGAGACTCATAAAACTGTCGAATGCAATGATGTCGTTATGTGCTAATACGAAAGACACGAGAAGGGCTATCTTGAATTATGCGTAACTCTAGGAAGAAATCATCCAAAATGTAAGCGAATTATACTTAAACAGACAAAACAGTCAAGAGTAAAATTAAAGAAAGGTGAAAAAGTACTTTATTTTATAGGAAAGCCAAATTCCAATAAGAGATCCTTTGCTTCTTCATCAGATCTACATGTAGTAACTACAGTAACATTTGCACCTCTTATTTCTTCAACTTTATCGTAATCTATCTCAGGAAAGATAATTTGCTCTTTAACCCCCATTGAAATATTACCACGTCCATCGAATTGCTTTGGAAGGATTCCTTTGAAATCTCTTACGCGAGGAAGTGCGATATTAACAAATCTGTCCAAAAAGTCATACATCATACTTCTTCTAAGGGTGACGAAGCAGCCTAACAGCATTCCCTCTCTTAAGTTAAAACCTGCTATAGAATTCTTGGCTTTTGTCTGACATGGCCTTTGCCCTGCAATAAGCCATAAATCTTCTTTTACCTTTTCTATAAATTTCTGATCATCTCTAAGCTTCTTGGAAGTCATAGAAAGAACAATCTTTGTTATTTTTGGTATACTCATGACGTTAGCGTACTGATACTTCTTCATCATGTTAGACTTGATTGTCGTATTATATCTATCCAACAACCTAGGTACGTAGCTTTTCATATATGTTATAATTACGATAACAACACTTAATTCGATATTAGTATATACTTCACGGCGTGTGGTATTACAAGACAGAATTTATATCAAATAAGAGTATTGATATTGAGTATAAAACTCGCTTGATACTCTCTATTGCAGAGAAGCGACAAAATCTTCAAGAATAGTGATAAATTGTTGATATATTGAGTAATCTTCCGTTTTTCTCAAAACAGCCTTTTTCATACCTTTCACAAAAACTACTGCAAGATCTTCTTCGTTATTTCCAGGCATGCTAATACCTATATCTGCTAATTTACTTTCACCTGGTCCATTTACAATACAGCCCATCACTGCGATCTTTAGCTTGCTAATTTTTTCATCTCCATAGAGCCTTTTCCATTCTTCCATTCTGTCAACGATATACTCATTCACTTGAAAATTTAGTATCTGAAAAGCACTGCTACTTGTACGCCCACATCCTGGACATGAGGTGACAGAAGGTGCGAAACTTCTTATATCAAGTGCTTGTAATATCATTTTTGCGATTTTTACTTCTTCAGTTCGATCGTGAGATGTAGTGGAAACGCGTATTGTATCTCCTATACCGTGATGTAATAGTATACCTAGTGCAGCTGCAGTTTTTACTGCACCGTTTAGACCACTTCCCGCTTCAGTTAGTCCTATATGCAATGGATGCTTTGAATATTTTGATAACTGTCTATATACCCATACGACATCAGGCAAATTACTGACTTTTGCGGATAAAATAATCTGATTTTCCTGCATGCCATACGCTATGGCTTTTTGCGCACTGAATAGTGCAGACTTTACGATAGCTTCTCTTTTTATTTGTTCAATTGACAGATTGTTATTGGTATTTTGTTCAATGAGTTCAGATAATAGCTCTTGTTCTAAGCTTCCACCATTAACGCCAATTCTAATAGGTTTATTAAATTTTCGCGCAATTGTTAGAATTTCTTCGAAATTTTTGTCTCTTTTTCCTTTTATACCAATATTTCCAGGATTGATCCTGTATTTATCTAGTGCTGCAGCGCATTCATGAAATTTATGCAGTAATATATGACCGTTATAGTGAAAACAGCCTACTAATGGAATTTTCGCATACATCTCTTCTTGCATAAGAGAATCTTTTATTGCTGGTACAGCGGCAGCAGCGCTGTCATTATCTACGGTAATTCTCACTATCTCTGCTCCTGAGTCTATAAGCAATTTTATCTGTGCTACAGTGTCTTTAATATTACTAGTAACAGTGTCAGTCATTGATTGTATCGCAATTTTGGCATCTCCTCCTATGACGATATTACCTACTTTTACCGCGCAAGTTTTGGCTTTTACGGTAACGAATTCATTATGATTCACGTTGTTAAAAATAAAGCAGAAATTTTTTGGACTTTATCAATTCTACTTGACTATGTGAAGATATTGTATGTACTGTATCGCTTGATACTATAGCTTAAAGCACTTATGAATTTGACAGTTTGACTGCTTTAAGCGCGATTTAGAAGAGTAAATGTCTGATATGTATTTGGATTTTTCTGCTGGAACTTTTAAAAAGGAGTTCATTATTATACCGATCGGAGGAGTTGGTGAAATAGGTGTGAATTGTACCTTGTACCACTACAATGGTAAGTGGCTTATGGTGGATTGTGGACTCGGCTTTGCAGGGGATGAATTTCCTGGAATAGATGTAATGCTGCCAAAGCCTGATTTTATAGATAAAATCAGAGACGATCTCGTTGGCATTGTACTGACGCATGCGCATGAAGATCATATAGGAGCGTTGCAATACTTATGGGAGTATATGGGCTTTCCTCCACTGTATGCGAGTGAATTCACGTGCTTCGTGCTGAAAAGTAAGTTTAAAGAGCAAGAGATTGCAGAATCGAAAATGGATCTTGTAAGAAAGCTGAATTCTGGAGAAAAAATTACACTTGGCGATTTTTCGATTACGCCTGCGAACGTGACGCATTCGATACCTATGTCGATGATCTTGTTTATCTCATGTAAAGTTGATGAAAAAGAGACTATCGTCTGTCACACTGGAGATTGGAGAATTGAAGAAACTCCTCTAATAGGAGAGAAAACTGATGAAGAGACTATTCGTAAGATGGCTAAAAATGGTATTTTTGCTGTCGTTTCTGACTCTACAAATGTTTTTAATGAGCAACCGCTATTCTCAGAAATTGATCTGCAACAAAGCTTACGCGAGATTATAAGTAGTTGGAAAACTGGTACTATCTTCATTCCTACATTTGCATCTAATATTTCCAGAATGTATTCTGTAGCGCTGATTGCCAAGAGTTTAGGTAAGAAAATGGTCTTAGCAGGGAGATCTTTGATTCGGATGTATGAAGTTGCCTTGAAATGCGGTTACTTGAAAGAGTTCGAGCCATTCATTTTTGTGGAAGATGCATCGAAGTATAAGAGAGAAGAATTAATAGTACTTTGCACTGGATGCCAAGGAGAGAGATTTGCCGTTATCACCGCGATAGCAGGAAAATTTCATCCGTATTTAGACGTATTTAAGGATGATTTAGTAATATTCTCATCAAAAAGAATTCCTGGCAATGAGAAGAAGATAGATGGCGTGATTAATCAACTCATAGAGAAAGGAGTGACAGTCTTTACTGAAAAGAGTCATTTTGTACATGTATCAGGGCATCCATCGAGAGAGGAAATGAGATGGCTGTATACAACGCTTAATTTCCCGCGTCTTGTAATTCCAGTGCATGGTGAGATCTCTCATATGTCTTTACATAAAGAGTTTGTGCAAGATGTAAGTTCTGAAATGGCTAGTGTACTACTAAAGTGCGGACAAGTAGTATCTTTCAACCCAAAGGCAAAAAACAAAGAAGAGCTTATCCATATACTTGGAGATGTAGAGTCTGGATATCTAGCAGTGGATGGTAAAAATCTCATCGCATCTGATAGTATAGTCATCAAGGATAGAAAAGTAATGATGGAGAACGGACTTGTTGTAGTACTGCTGTTCTTGAATAGTAATAATAGAGTTGCAAGAAGACCGTATATCCTCGCACCAGGGCTACTTGATATGGCTGTGCAAGAAGACGTAAAGATCGTATCTACTTTAGTAACAATCGTGAAAGATGTCGTTGAAGATGCATTTAAGAATGGCGTACCATCTGTGATTAGGCCAATAGCGAAGCACGTAGCGAAGTTTTGTAAGAAAGAACTTGGCAAAGTACCTAAAATAGTCGTGCATGTAGAAAACGTATAGTGTGCTCAATCTATCAGTTTTTTTTCTCATCAAGGATTTGTAAAAGAAAGATCTGATAAAGTAATTACGAAGTAAAAACACTTAGAAAGCGCCAATGGTGAGAAAAAGATACCTCAAGAGTGCTGTGAGTTTTACTTGCTTAAGAATGCATTTCGCTGGTATATTAGCTTTCTTTTTGACGTTACTGTGCTTTAACACATTCTCTTAGCGCATACTGATTTATTGATGTTGTTCTTTTGTACTACAATATTGCGCCGATAGCAGCTTTGTAATTGGTATTCTATGAGGTGAGCACGATAAGTAGTCTACTCCTAATCCAAGGAAAAAATTCACCGCTTCTTTTTCAGCGCAATGTTCACCGCATACACTTACAACGATATTAGGATTTGCCACGCGCACCTTTTTTATTGCTATTCTCATCAATTCACCTACTCCTTCGATATCGAATTTATTAAATGGACTATCTGAGAAAACACCATTTTCTATATAAGATTCTTCAAATTTAGAAGAATCATCTCGTGACATACCATATGTCATTTGAGTCAGATCATTAGTACCAAAACTAATAAAATCGGATATTCGTGCTATTCTATCAGCGATAATAGCTGCTCTTGGTAACTCTATCATTGCACCTAATTTTATTGCATAAGCGCTATGTTCAACATCGTGTAATATTTCACTTATTTGTGCGCGAATCATCTGAAAAATCACCATCAATTCTTTTTCATCAAACACAAATGGCACCATTATTCCAATATTAGGAAATATGTTACGCTGTACAGCGCTTTTAATTGCGCTACAAATGGCGATGATTTGCGATACATATATGTCGGGGTATGTGATGCCGAGTCTGCAGCCACGATTACCCATCATAGGATTATTCTCACGTGTATTTTCTACTATAGCATCTAATTCTATTGCAGAATACTTATGAGCATTATAAGCGAGAAATGCATTTTTTTCCGCTTCTGAGTGAGGTAAGAATTCGTGTATTGGTGGATCTAATAATCTGATTGTCACTTTATTACCATTCATTAAACTCATTATGAGAAGAAAATCATCTTTTTGGCATTCTATTAACTTTTGCAAATGCTGTTTTCTGAGAGTGATATCTTTTTCGAGAATGACGCTTTGTACGATAGGAATTCTTTCTTCGCCAAAAAACATGTGTTCTGTTCTGCATAATCCTATTCCTTCAGCGCCGAAGTGAATTGCAGTTTTAATATCGTCTTCTGTTTCTGCATTAGCATATACACCTGTGGTTTTGATCTTATTCGCCAGTGCGAGTATGTACCAAAAATCATCGTCTAATTTAGGCGCGATAGTTTTCACTACACCTTTAATAACATCACCTGTAGTACCGTTTATTGTGATCTCACTACCCTCGAATAATATTTGCTCGCCGAATACCACTTTTTTATCTTCTTCTATGATGGTGAAATCAGCTGCACATACACACGGCTTACCCATGCCACGTGCTACAACTGCAGCATGAGAAGTCATGCCTCCTTTAGCTGTTAAAATACCAGCAGAAACATTCATGCCTAATATATCATCAGGAGAAGTTTGTTTTCTGACTAAGATAACATTTCCATGCTTGCTTAGTACTTCCGCTTGTTTTGTAGAAAATGCTATAACACCGGAAGCAACACCTGGAGAAGCTGGCAGGCCTTTGGAAAGAATTTCGAAATTATGTTTTTCATCATCGATTACAGGATGCATTACGTTCTGAAGATCTTCTACTGTTAGCTTATTTAAAATGCTTATTGTTGTACTGTCAGAATTACAGCTTCTTATTGTTTGAGAAGCTATTTTAATTGCGGCATTACTGGAGCGTTTTCCATTACGTGTTTGTAAAATCCAAAGTACTCCATTTTCTACGGTAAATTCTATATCCTGCATATCATTATAATGACAATCAAGTTTCTTACAAATCTCCTCCAATTCTTGAAACAGCTTGGATTCTCTTTCTTCAAAAGATAGCTGTTCATTACTGCGCTTTGATGAAGATGTAAGAGGGCATGCATTATAGTATCCTGATACTACATCTTCTCCTTGTGCATTTTCTAGATATTCTCCGAAAAGTGCATTTTCTCCAGTAGACGGATTTCTAGAAAACACTACTCCTGTATAACTTTTGCTATTAAAATTACCGAATACCATCATTTGGATGTTTACCGCTGTACCGATATCATGCGGTATGTGATGTATATTTCTATAATGGCATGCTCTATCGTTATTCCAAGAGCGAAAAACTGCCTCTACAGAGGAAAATAACTGCGTCCAACAATCTTGTGGAAATTCAAATCCTCTTTCTGTTTTATACAATTTTTTATAATCTTCTATGATGAATTTCAAAGCTTCTATCTTAGAAGGATGTTTTGATAGACGAGAATGATTTAAATCCTCGAAAGCATTTCTTGGTATGTTTAGTACAACGTTACCATACATTTCAAGTAATCTCTTATAAGTATCATATATAAAAACAGATTCTCCGTATTGCTTTACATAACTTTCTACTGTTTCATCATTTAATCCTACATTTAGCACTGTCTCCATCATACCAGGCATTGAAAAAGGTGCGCCTGAACGTACTGATAGCAATAATGGAGTATGAGATGATTGCGCGAAAGGTTTATTACAAAATGCACTTAATTCATTTACTGCCTCTACAAGATTAGTTTTTACTGTATGAGGTAATTCAAAATCGATGTCGGCGAAATTTTGAGCATATTTCTTATATACTTCAGTTGTAATTGTGAATCCATATGGTACTTTAATGCCTAATTTATGCATTTCGTACAATTTTTGCCCTTTTCCACCTAATAAAAAACGTTCTTCAGTTAACAAGTGCTTTTCTGTAGATTGACTCAGAGAACATGAAACGGAAGATTCGTAAAATTTTCTTATCATCTTTAAGTATAACTCTTTACGTATTAAGCGTTGAAGCTGATTATTTATCAGACAAGAACATTTATTATCTCACAAATAGCGGCATATAATCTGACGTCATTGTACTACGCGAGGCGTGCATAATCAATGATACGCGCGATCAAATCAATGATGTGTATTACGTTACTTCTTTGTTTTCCATGGGATATATACCAGTATAATGTCTGATATATTGTCAAATGGTACGTTAATTTCTGCAGAATTGTACTGTATTGTTATTGCTGTATCGGTAAGTTTTAAAAGCTCTCCTTCCAATTTTTTCAATTTTGATCTGTTTTGATCGATGATACTTCGATAGAGCTTCACGCTTACTCTTTTACCAATAGCGCGTAATAAATCTTTTTCTCTCGTGAGAGGTTTTTCTACTCCGCATGAGCTAACATCGTAGCTATAATTTGCAGGAGAAAAGTTTTGTTCATGTAGTAATATTGCGTTTCCTTGGTATAGTAGCGGCTTTATATATCTTGCTATTTCAGCAGTTTCATCTATCGATATCGCTTCTCCTGTCACTCTCTCTACCAGTATTTCTACATGCGTATTATTTCCTATTCTAATGCGGACTATTTCATAATTCATACTCAATAGTGCTGCCGAGAGAATGTTGAAAATTATTTCCTCTGATCTGAGCTTGAAAATAGCATTATACTGCATTTTGCATTTATATATTATAATTAGGGAAAACGCCAAATGACGATAATAGACAATACGTCTCGTAAAGTGGTAAGCCTGCAACATTTGTGTACGTACTACCGCTACTCCAAGATATAAAACTTGCTGCTATTCCTTGAATACCATATCCTCCAGCTTTTCCGTACCATTCTCTAGAAGCTAAGTAAGCATTTTTCTCTCGCATAGATAACGGCTTGAATTTTAGAGTAGTGCATGAATTTTTCTCTCTTTTTATACCTGCTTTTATACAACAAACACCAGTATAGACTTTAACTCTTTTTCCCGACCACGCATTCATGCATAAAACTGCTTCTTCTTGGGTTAAAGCTTTTGGTAAAATGCGACCTCCAACGGTAGTGACGGTATCAGCGCCTAGCACAATACAATTACTATGTCTTTCAAAGACAATTGATGCTTTTTGTGATGCGAGTCTCGTAGCTAGTTTTAGCGGCTTTTCTCCTTTGAATCCTGTTTCATCTATGTCAGGGGAATCCACTATATCAGGTATATATCCCATTTGTTTCAGTAAAGCGATTCTGAATGGAGATGAGGAAGCAAGTACTAAAGTCATGATCAATTTGATAATGAACGTATTACCACATCAATCTCGTGCAATGCATCGATAGAATGATCTCTCTTAAAATATAATTGAGGTACATAGCGCATACTCATTGCTGCGCATATTTTTGAGCGTATGAAATGCTTCGCATTTTCAAAATTTTTCAGCAATAAATCGTAAGGTGCAGAATTGCCATTTTCCTTACTATCTTTAGAATTCAGGAAATTATTGATGTGTACAAAAACACTCGCGTTTTTTAGATCTCTGCTGATGTTACTGCCGGTAATTGTAACTTCCTCTCCAGATATTCCATATTCTAGCAGTTCTCCACGTACTGCCAAAAGTGCTATTTCATTTCGTATTGCTTTGGCAAGCATTGCTTGTCTGTTCGATGGCGCTTGCCCTTTAAAATAGTGATTGTACATACGTTACTTCTTAAGTATCGTTGATATTTATATAGAGTTAAAGTTTAAATGTACAGACTCGGTGTTGGTGCTATAATAGTAAAGAGCAATATTGGAGTATGGCAGGGAAAGAGAATTGACAATATAAATGGATGGCAATTGCCGCAAGGAGGGATAGAAGAGAACGAAAACCCGGAAGAGGCAGTACTTAGAGAGGTATATGAAGAGACGGGGATTAAGAATGTGGAGATGATAGGTAATAATGATGTGTGGTATCAGTATGATTTTCCAAAAGAAGTAAGAGAAAAAGTATGGAACGGATGTTATGTTGGACAAAAGCAAAGATGGTTTGTACTTAGATTTTATGGTACTGATGAAGAAATTGATATACTAAAAGAGCCAGTAGAATTTTCTGCTTGGAGGTGGTGCAGTGTAAAGTCTGTTATAGAAGATGTAGTGTCTTTTAAACGTTGTGCTTACGAAAAATTCATTCGAGATTATAACCATGTCATTTCTGACATCATAAACATCACTGTTAGCGAGTGATCATGTCGCGTGTGACGCATGCGCGATGCGTATCAGTGACATTATGCACTCTCAAGTAGTCAACGTACTGCGCTATGGAGGCTGATATTATAGCAGTTTCAAGATCCCTGTTGATAGGAAGCTGAGACGAAATAGCATTGATATACGATTTGCGTGAGTGTCCTATGAGAATAGCACAGTCTTCCGCGATAGCATCTCTGAAGTTTCTTAATTTCCTCAGTAATTCAAGATTCTGATAATGCGTTTTGCCGAATCCTATTCCAACGTCTAAAATCAAATCAGAAGCTGCAATGCCGTTTGTTACCGCGCTATTCACAACAAATTCACTCCATTTTGCAATAGATTGTACAACATCGGTATTTACAGGTAGAACAGCAGTATATGACGGAGGTACGGATATTGAATGCATTACGATAAATTTCGTTTTATACTGCGCTAATGCGCGTATTTCATGTGGCTGAAAGTGCCATTGCACAAGATTAATGTAGGAAATAGTGTTGGAATATTTTTGCAAAATGCGTTCTATTACATCGAAATTGTAGCTATCAATGCTTATTTTGACGCTGCTACTTGCATTGCTGATTGCAGATAGCGTGATATCTAATTGCGTATATTCTTCTTCAGATGATAATTTTACCGCTCCTGGTCTAGTAGATTCTGCCCCTATATCAATTATAGAAGCGCCAGCATTTTCGAGAGAAGCGAAGTGCGATACAGCTTTTTCTGCAGTATTGTATAATCCTCCGTCGGAGAATGAGTCTTTTGTGACATTTAGTATTCCTACAATTTCCGGATATATAGTGAAGCTCCTGTAATTGCCGAGATTTTGTACGGCATTAATAGAGTGCGCAATCTCTACAAATGTTTTAGTTGTATGTGAGAAATTATCAGAAAAGACTAATGTAGGCTCTAGAATGGCAAGTAAATGTATTAAAAACGGTCGATTTAAAATTTCCGGATGAGGTAAGGTGAGAAATGGTGTGCTACTTACTGTATGAGGCGTGGTGAGTAATATATCAATATCGATGATTCTTGGTGCCCATTTTAATTTTTTTTCTGTTCTACCGAGTTTTTTTTCTATTTTTTGAAATTGCTTCAGAAGTTGTGTAAGTGTGATATCAGTTGTAAATGAAGCGACTGCATTAAGGTAAGGGGTGTTCTTCCATTCAGAAGGGCTATTCGGTAAAAGTATAGGCGAAGTTTCTATACAACAAGTATGTTTTATGTCCGATAGCCCTAATTGTTTTAATTCATCTAACGCTTTCCTGATATTGGATATTCTACATCCGATGTTAGAGCCAAGAGAGACGTATACCTTCATTGCAAGTAGTCAGTGCTAAAATGGCACTTCATCACTACCTTCGTCATGAAAATGTTCTCTTTTGTCCATAGACATAGAATCAGTACTACTTAGTAGAATGAGTTCTCCGCGGAATCTAGGTAATACGACTTCTGTGACGTTTCTCTCAGCGTTAGAAGAGTCAAGCCATCTTCTGTTTTGTATATGCCCTTCAATTGCTATTTTACGTCCTTTGCGTACGTATTTTTCCACAACATCTATCAAACGCTCATTGAACACGACTACTCTATGCCACTCAGTTTTTTCTCGAATCTCATTAGTGCTTTTATCTCTCCAAATCTCTGATGTAGCAATAGGAAATGATGCAATTTTTACTTCCTTTATACCATCTTTGTCCTGCGATGTACGAATCTCCGGATCCTTACCGATATTTCCTACCAATAACACTTTATTCATGTACTCTATGTTGCTTGCGCTTGCGCCTAAATCGATCAGCTCACTTTTGAACTTTGGAAGTACTATTTCTGTCATATATTTTTCTACCACAATACCATTTACTTCTTCGCTTAGCTTTCTTGTTTGAAGTTGCCCTTCAAGAAAGACGTTGTGATCCTTTCTGACGGAATTTCGTACTGCTTCTAACCCTTTCTCGTTAAATATTACGATTTTATGCTCTTCACTCTTTTCTTTCATTTCGTTGGTGCTTTTATCTCGCCAACACTCGGATGTTAAGAGAGGAAATGATGCAAAAGTACTATCGCCTCTATCAGTCAATTTTGGTTCTTCTAATACTCTTCCAACAAAAATTACCTTATTCATTGAACCGGCCATTTCTTCGCAACACTTAAATTTAAATACGATGCTAGAATACAAAAACGATCATGATTGTAAAGAAAAATTATTAATTTACGCTTGTAATTTTGGTGAGATTGATAGAATTACCGTTACCATCACACGTAATTGTACTTGCATGAGTTTGCGCAGAAATATAGTTATTAGTGCATGTAGAGCAAATTACGGAAGAACTGTTCATTATAAACTCCTTCATAATAGAGGAAATAATCTGAGTTTGTTGCATTTGCGAGTCTTTTACCGATATATCTGATAGTTCGGATAATGCGAATTTTGGATTTAGTAATTTAGAATTTGTGATAATGCACCCAACTAATGAAGAACTGTTTACGGATAGATCTGAGCTTGAAGAATCTTTAATTTGAAGTAATGTCAGATTTGCAGAAGCGAATGTTGTAGATGATAGTTTAGAAGAGTTAAATTTTACATTTGAGAGTGCGACGTTTGAAAAAACGACATTTTGAACATCGGAAGATGCAAAGAGTGCTTTTTCTATTTTACCTCCTTTGATTGCAACGTTAGTAAAAAGTACCTTTGGAAGAAAAAGCTTTTCGAAGAAGCACGTCTGAAAATTTGAATTTGTTATCTGCGCATCTTCAAATTTTATATCTTGAAATCTTGTAGAAGTAGCAGTGAATTGATCCATTATAACATTTCTCATGTTACTGCTTGATATTATGCTATCATAAAACTTAGCACCGCTAAAATTTGCATTTTTCAAGAAAGTGCGATCGAAAATGCAATTATGAAATTCAGCATTGCTAAAATTTGTATTAAACAAACTAGCTTGAGAGAAATTGACATCGAAAAACTTTGAATTCGAATAATTTGCTTTATCGCTGAATGAACCGAAGAAATTCACCTTTTTGAAGGTACTGTTCGAAAAGTCGATACTGTCAATGTTACTATTACTAAGATCAAGACCATCAATCTGAAGGTTATTCATCTTTTTGTCAAAATCTGTTGAGATATTCATACTATATCCAAGTTCTCTATTAGTCTTGACATATTCAGTCAATTTTTTCTCTATACTTTGGGCTATTTTGGTAGTGATAGGTGGCTGAGAGTGTGCTGCATTAAACGCAGTCATTATCGACGAAATTGACAATATAAAGTAAAGCGTAATGCTTCTTCTAATTGCTTTCATGAATTTTTTATTGTAAAGCGTTGGCACAGAATTGATGATATAAGACTTTGCTGAAAAATGCAAAAAACTACGAATTCCACGCTTTATGAAGCTGCTTTAGAGTTTCATAAGATACCAAGACCTGGTAAGACAGGACTAGAGTTAACGAAGCGAATGGTTACAAAAGCTGACTTATCTCTTGCTTATTCTCCAGGAGTAGCTGCGCCATGTACAGAAATACAAAATAATCCTGAAGCTGCTTATAAGTATACTGCAAAGGGTAATAGTGTAGCGGTAATTAGTAATGGTACCGCTGTGCTTGGATTAGGTAATATAGGTGCACTAGCTTCGAAACCGGTGATGGAAGGGAAGGCATGTTTGCTGAAGAGATTTAGCAATATTGACGGAGTAGACATCGAGGTAGATGAAAATAGTATAGAAGGTTTTGTAAGCATTGTAAGAGCGATAGGAAATACCTGGGGAGGCATCAATCTCGAGGATATAAAAGCGCCTGAGTGCTTCGTAATAGAGGAAATGTTATCGAATTTACTTGATATTCCAGTATTTCATGACGATCAACATGGTACCGCCGTAGTGATATTGGCAGGGCTGATTAATGCTTTATCTCTTGTGAGAAAGCGAAAAGAAGATGTGAAAATCGTGATAAATGGCGCAGGTAGTGCAGCGATTGCGTCTGCATATTTACTCGAGAGTTTTGGCTTTAGCAGGGAAAAGATCGTTATGTGTGATAGCAAAGGAGTAATACATAGAGGACGTGATGATTTAAATGAATGGAAAAAGCATTTTGCATTACCTGTAAGCATAACAGTACGTACTTTAACAGATGCTGCAATAGGTGCAGATGTGTTAATAGGCTGTTCTGTAGCTGGAGCATTTTCCAGTGCTATGATCAAGAACATGGCGCCCGATCCAATAGTATTCGCTTTAGCAAATCCCGAGCCAGAAATAAGACCGGAAGACGCGCAAGCGGTGAGAAATGATGTTATCATAGGAACAGGGCGTAGTGATTACACGAATCAGATTAATAATGTTTTAGGATTTCCATACATTTTTAGAGGCGCTTTAGATGTAAGAGCTACAAAGATTACAACTCGCATGAAATTAAATGCTGCGCACGCGATAGCAATGGTGGCTACTCAGAGTCCTGAATATGGAAAAAATCACATAGTACCATCACCATTCAACGAAGAGATGCTAAGAGCGGTATCGTATGCTGTAGCAAGTGCTGCTATTTCTGATGGAGTTGCTAAGATAGCGGATTTTGATTTAAGTACTTATAACCAACGCTTGAATGAACTCAGAGATATGCTGAAGAGGAAGTTCAATGATGGCGAATAAGAAATTTTATATGCGAGGATGAGTAAAGGCGTTGTATTATGTATACTAGATGGTTTTGGAATCTCTCATAAGCATCGTCTTTCTTTGCCCTTATTTCCTATACAAGAGAAATGCAATCCGCTGAGTATTGCTAAAGTGCCGTACTTGAATCATCTGTTTAGTACTAGAGAATACACTCTTCTGCATGCAAGTGGAGAGCATGTTGGAGTACAGCAAGGAGTGATGGGCAATTCTGAAGTAGGACATACCACCATTGGCGCGGGAAATGTGGTAAAGCAAGTAGGTGTGAGAGTAGAGGAGTTTATCTCGCAAGATGGTATGAATTCGTCTGCGATATTTACTCAGCTTAAAGCGAAGCATATGCATAATTCTATTACCGATTGCCACGTAATTGGTATACTTTCAGATGCGAAAGTGCATGGTAGTATCTATCATACATTAGCAATAGCAGAGTATCTCGCAAAGAATCAGTGTAATGTGGTGTTGCATCTTGTGACGGATGGTAGAGATTCGAAGAGAGATGAAGGATTAAAAATGATAAAATTCGTCTACATTCTATGTAGTAAGTTTAATAATATTAGAATAGGCACTTTAGCGGGACGGTACTACGCTATGGATAGAGATAATAGATGGAATAGAACGGAACAGTACTGCAAAGCTTTGCTTTATGGAAAACAGTGTGAGAGTTTTGATTCTGCAATGAGGAAATTAGAAGAATCATATGAAGTAGGCATTACGGATGAATTTGTAGTGCCATGCGCTAATGTGAATTATAATGGTGTCAAGAATGGAGATTCTATAATTATTACGAATTATAGAATTGATAGAATTCGACAGTTAATGCAGCTTATATCAGAGCGGCATATCGCTGAAAACATAGATATCAATATGAAGATATGTTTTGCACCACTCAGTGCCGACGGTAAGAATTTCGACTTTATTACGCCAATAAATAGAGAATCTGTCACTAATACTATAGGGCATATAATGCAAGAGCATAAAATACCACAGCTTAGAATTTCGGAAACTGAAAAGTATGCACATGTTACATATTTTCTCAATTGTGGAAGAGAGACACCTTATGCGCTGGAAGAGAGGATACTTATACCATCGCCTAAAGTGCCTACATATGATTTAAAGCCGGAAATGTCCGCATATGAAGTGACGCGCGTATTAAGTGATTCATTGATGAGAGGTGAATATGGATTCGTATGCGTAAACTATCCAAATTTAGATATGGTTGGACATACAGGTAATTTTCAAGCAGCAGTGAGAGCGTGCGAAGTGATAGATCATTGCTTGCGAGAGCTAGTTGATGTATGTACGAGAAATGAGTATGAGATGCTTGTGTGTTCGGATCACGGCAATATCGAGGAAATGCTTTTTAGTAATGAAGAGATTAATACTCAACATACCACCAATGTTGTGCCGCTTTGCTATGTCGGTAATAGAGCGATTACTTTTAAAAAACAAGAGCTAGGATTGGCAAATATAGCAAATACTGTATTAGAGTTGCTGCATTTACCAAGTGAATTAAGGATGAGAGAATCGTGTATCAGAAAATAAGCAATGTAATGCTGTATCACGTTTGTGATGTGTACTGAGAAAATATCTGAAATCGAGGAAGTTCAAACTCCTATTTATAGAGAAGTATTATTCTCCATAGTGCTGCTACTGCTGTGGTGTGCTGTGATGTACTGTATGTGAGAAGTTCGATCCTTACGCTTGTGTATTCGCATCCCATGTTTGCATAGAACATCTAAGTAGTATTTCGAAATAGAGAAGTATTATTCTCCATAGTGCTGTTACTGCTGTGGTGTGCTGTGATGTACTGTATGTGAGAAGTTCGATCCTTACGCTTGTGTATTCGCATCCCATGTTTGTATAGAACATCTAAGCAGTATTTCGAAATAGAGAAGTATTATTCTCCATAGCGCTGCTACTGTTGTAGTGTGCCGTATATGTGAGAAGTTAGATCCATACGTTTGTGTATTCGCATCCCATGTTTGTATAGAACATCTAAGCAGCATTTCGAAATAGAGAAGCGTTATTCTCCATAGCGCTGTTACTGTTGTGGTGCGATGTACTGTATGTGAGAAGTTCGATTCTTACGCTTGTGTATTCGCATCCCATGTTTGCATAGAACATCTAAGCAGTATTTCGAAATAGAGAAGTATTATTCTCCATAGCGCTGTTACTGTTGTGGTGCGATGTACTATATGTGAGAAGTTCGATTCTTACGCTTGTGTATTCGCATCCCATGTTTGTATGAAACATCAACAGCATTTTCGACCTATAACAAATACTCCACTTTTTGCGATTTGCAGAAAGCAAGAAGAATGCGGAAATTGTAGGAAAAACCTCATTTCCGACAAGCGCTATAAACACACCTCAAAAAGCATACATACTTTCATCCGCCATGCACTTACTGCAGAAACTGAGAAGGAAAAAAGCAAGCTTCAGCAATATAAGGCAGTACGACCTACTGCCGATAATACATTACTCTATCTAATCAATATATGTGAAAACAGCGTATATTATATCATCTCATTTTCGTAATTTTTGATCTCCTTAAACGATATCTGCTTATAAGAAGCAGCGTTCGTAAGTGTCATCATAAAATCTACGACTTTTTGTTCAAGGATCGATGCTTTTATTCTCGTTCTATACGTAGGATCTGTTTCCATTTCCTTAAATTTTTGTGCAGACTGAGGATAATCTTTCAACACTTGTTCCATTTTTTCCTTCATTTCTTCTTCGCTTACTGCTAAATGTTTTTCTCTAACGACAGCGCCGATAATGATGCTAACTTTTAGCATGTTTTTTACTGCTTTATCCAATCCTTCTTCTCCATCTTTAGCGAGAATTGCTTCTTTATATTCACTTACTATATTATCCTTTTCCTTTGCTATCATTTCTGCGGAAGGTTTAAAATCCAATGAATCAGCGCAGAAATCAAGGAGTCTTTTCTTATTGATGAGAGAGATGATGTTATCGTATCTTCTCATGATATCAGTTTGTAGCATCGCTCTAAACTCCTGTACATTAGAGAAGCCCATCTGCGTTGCAAATGCATCATCTAAATGCGATTCTTCCTGTACTGATAGTACTGAAGTGACGGTAATGTGGTATCGTACTTTTTTCCCTTTAATTTGCGGATCGTGATAGTCCATAGGAAATGTGCCTTCAAATAAGTGTACATCTCCTGTTCTTAATCCGATTAAACTATCTTCAAAGCCCGGGACGACGAAATAATTATCGCCTATTTTCAAGCTTACTCCTGTACCTGATAGGCCATCGAAATCTATTTCTTCTTTATCTCTCATCAACTTACCAGTCAAATCGAGGACTACTGTATCACCTTTCTTAGCTTTATAATCTTTGTCTTGTGGCACTTCTTTTGCGAGTTGTCGTACGATCGTTTGCTCAGCTTCGCTTGTATCGATTGCTTCGCTTTTATCTAGGGATAAAAATTCTATTTTTTTATCATGCAGCATTTTCTTTACATCCACTTTTATCGGTACGGTACCTGTTACCTTTACAGTTACTCCATCTTGCTTCATTTCAACCAACTCTATTCTAGAATCTCTAGATGAGGTATCGATTTCGCCTTTATCATGCAATTGATTGATACCCTCTGCTATCAATTCTCTGATATACTGACTTGTCACGCCTTCAATTTCTTTTTTTCGCACCATAGCCAATGGCACTTTACCTTCTCGAAAACCGTGTAATTTGTAATTTTGCGATAATTCAAGTATCTTGTTCTCTATATTTTTATTCATTTCACTGTCAGTTACAGTGATTTTATATTCCACTTCCACTCCATTAGAATGGAGTTTTTCGAATTCGAAATTAGTGCTTTTCATATTAGTTAAAGCTACATTTATTTTCTATAAGAGTAGGTGATTACCTTACGATAGTCAACATATGTGTTATATCTCATAGCGGTATATGCTATGCTAACGGAAGTGTTGGATTATATTGAAGTAGATGCTGAAAAAAAAGTTTTCTTACTCTTCTCAAAAGTGGCTAAAGAGGAGAAAAAAAGATCAGTACGTGCATATGGCAAAGGAGCTGAATTATAGATCGAGAGCTGCTTTTAAGTTAATAGAAATTTTAGATAAATTTCACATTATAAAAACGGTAAAGAATGGAGAAGTGATACTTGACTTAGGTGCTGCACCAGGTGGCTGGTCTCAAGTCATAAGTGAAAGATTAAAAAAAGCTTCAGTGCGCGCTTCGATTATTGGAATTGACTTATTGCATGTGATGCCTGTTTCTGGCGTGCATTTCATACAACATGATTTTTTAGCATCTGATTTGATGCAGAAAATACAAGAAATTTTGTCTCAGTTTGATGAGACTAGTGAAGCAGCACAAGATCGTGAAGTAGAGAAGTCATCAGATATTTTAGAGAATTTTAGCGCCGCTTTGATAGTGAGTGATATGTTACCTAATGCGTCTGGAGATAAAACTGCAGATCATTTACGATTTGCTGCGCTTTTAAATGAGAGTCTGTTATTTGCAATAAAGTATCTGAAGAAAGGTGGTTTTTTTGTGACTAAGGTTATAAGATGCGGTAAGGAAAGCGCTGTGATAAAGAAGCACTCTGAGCATTTTGACAATTTCCAGTTTTTTAAGCCACATTCAAGCTATTCGGATTCAGCGGAGATATTTGTCGTTCTGAAGAAGAAATAGTTACTTTTTTGAAAGAGGATGCTTGTCATTAAGCATATTTCTCAGATCGTCATTCAATACCGAGGTATATATTTGCGTTGAAGTGATAGAAGAATGTCCGAGTATTTTCTGTAACACATGAATTTGTGCGCCTTTTCTCAAGATATGAGTAGCGAAAGCATGCCTTACTTTATGAGGCGATATCAATTTTTTATCTATGTTCATATACGTCGCTACTTCACGGATAATCTGTCCGATTCTCTGTCTTGTAAGATGAGTAGTTGGAGAATCTTCGGAAGAAAATAGCCATCCAAAATTGTTGCAGTTCTTTTTCGTAGTTATGATGAGATGTACGTATTGCGCCAACGTTGCATACGCGATATCGTTCAGTACTACATTACGTTCTTTATTGCCCTTTCCTATTACTTTGATAATTCTTTTTACAGAGTTATCGCGCAAATATTCGTTTTCCATAACATCAGCAAGTTTAAGCGTAATCAGTTCTGATACTCTGAGTCCTGTAGAATATAGTACCGCAAATATTGCATTATTTCGTAATAATAGAAATTCATCATTCAAATATAGTTCACGAATGCCTGTGAACATCTTTATTATATCCGTTTCACTCGGTACGTTCGGCAATTTATGTTCTCGTTTCGGATATTTGATGCTAAGTGTTGGATTTTCTGTAATATCTCTCTCAGTTAGTAGAAAGCTATAAAATCTTTTTAAAACTGATATCTTGCGTCTTACGGTGGCAGAAGATTCTTTATTTAAGGTAACAAGATAATCCGTAATGTCAGAATGAGTGACAGATAGTGGTGCAATTTTTCTCTCTTGAAGAAAGAAGTTAAAGAATTTTAAGTCTGTAACATACGATATAATAGTGTTATTACTTGCTTGAAATTCGCTAAGAAGCATCTCTCTGAATTTTTCTATCATTCTGATCATGATGCTTATATATTCGTTTATTGTGCTAAGAGATATGTCATTGCACATTTGATATATACTATATTCGAAGGTATAAGTGATAGAAAAAGAATAAGATTGGCGTGGTAGATTTATGGGGTATATTTTTTCATTTTTCGCATGGATAGATCGTTTTATATGGGAGTACCTTGGAATATTCGTCATTTTAATCGGAGGCGTATATCTCACGTATAAAGCGCACTTCTTACAGATACGTACATTAAAAAATCCTATTAAGAATGTATCTGAAATTTTCGGCATAGCTTCTCATAAAACAAATTCGTCTTACGGATTACCTCCATGGAAGTTATATTTCTCTTCAATTGGTGGCATGGTAGGAGTAGGTAATATAGTGACGATAATGGGTGCGGTGACGCTTGGAGGAATGGGGAGTATTTTGTGGATGCTGCTCGCTTCCTTTATTGGTATGATTGTGAAATATTGCGAAGTTTATCTTGCAATACAGTATAGAGTGAAGAAAAGGAATGGCGATGGATATGATGGCGGATTGATGTATTATATCGCTGGTAGTTTTAAGGAAAGTAGTGTGCTGAAGACGGTATTACCCTTACTGATATCTGTACTGTTATGCATATATGGAGTGGAGATTGTGCAATTTCTTGTTATTACCGATAGTATTTCCACGTTACTTGGAGTGGATAAAGCAATTATAGTAGCAGCTACGCTATGTTGTGTGATGGCAAGTGCACTTGGAGGAGTAAAAAGGCTGAGTGAGATATGCGCTGTTATAATGCCAGTGTTACTAGTATCGTATATTGGTATTGGATTATATGTGATAGCGATAAATTATGCTGCCATTCCGGAGATATTGTATGAAATCTTATATCAAGGGACGAAATTTTATGACTTTCATAATGATAGATGGAATATAGTAGGTGTGATAATAGCAATGCATTATGGTTTCGCGAGAGGGATATATTCTGGAGATATAGGAATGGGGTATGATTCGGTTGTACATAGTGAAGCGAAGATAATGACATCTCCTGCTTCTTATGCGAGAACGACGTTTTTTTCATTATTTACCGATACTGTTATATCGATGATCAGTCTCTTGATTGCAAAGCTTGGTGGCGCTTTTCAGCAAAAGGGATTGAGTCACTTTCAGTATGTATCTTTCTCTCTCGAAAAATTTCTACCTTCTTTTTTCGTAGAATGTTATATTACGCTTGTGATTGTGATTGCCGGTTTTAGCACTATCATAGGATATTTTGTAGTAGGGCAAAAGGCAGCATCTTATATTCACGCAAAGTATGGCAGGGTAATATACGTAATATATGCGATATTTGCCTTTAGTATTTTTGCATTTCAGGAACAAGAAGACGTGATGCTGATCATGAGTATTTCAGGAGGAATCATAATGATCGTCAATATTATCACCATTCTGCGTTTGAGAGCGCGCATAAAATTTCAAGATTAGTAAAGTTATAAATGAGAAATTTCTATTGAATTTCCTGTTTAGAGTTTAGATACTGTTACTTAGTATTAATGGCGCTTTATCTCGAAGTATGCTTTTTTCAAGGGATTTACATTGCTTTTTGACGTTCATATTCTGTCTTATATGTCTTCTTTTTCCATATAGTAATACTTACTCTGTTGTAAATGCGCCAGTAAAAGACAATGCTATAGTGACTGATTCTCCGTTGCTGAGTAAAATGCATGATGACTATTACATCGGAAATCTGAAAGCGAAGAATGTGATGATAGAATATTCTTCACTTACTTGTCCTCATTGTGCGCACTACCATGCTTCTTTATTTACTCAGATATTAGAGAAGTACGTCAAAACTGGTAAGATGCTGTACATATATCGTCCGTTTCCGCTTGATGCGCAGTCTCTTGATGCTGCAGCACTTTCATTATGTATTGGTCATGATGATTATGATCTCTATTTCAGAGTGATAGATGTATTATACAAGAATCAACTTTCCTGGCTTTTTGGAGACTATAAAAAGAAAATGATTTCAATACTGGAGTTTAATAATATCTCGAAAAGTAAGATAGAGCACTGTAAATCAAGTGATTTATTTAAACGAAGAGTAATAAAGCAGTCTTTTCAAGGAAAGCAAGACTTGAAGATAGAATATACGCCATACTTGATACTTAATGGCGCGCCGTTAAAAAGTGAATTATCACTTGAGATGATCGATAAAAAATTAATTAAATAATTAGCATATGATCGCATATATACTGCAGAATCATCTTGCTGATATTTTTGGATTTCTTGTAACGTTAGCGCTATATATGTACTGCATGCTTGATGGTTGCGACTTAGGAGTAGGCATGCTGCTTGTGCGCTATAAGTCTCGCGCTAAAAGAGATAGCATCATTGGTTCGATTGCGCCCTTTTGGGATGCTAATGAAACATGGCTAGTGTTATGGGTAGGACTTATTACAATAGCTTTTCCTCAAGCGCATGGCGAGATATTAGGAAAGCTTTACATTCATGTATTTATGCTACTTTTCCTCCTCATATTACGTGGTGTATCCTTTGAATTACGGCTAAAAACATCATACTATTCATTGTGGAGTAATATCTTCATGATATCCTCGTTTGGAATGAGTTTTACTATGGGGCATATGATATTCTACTATATTAGTGGATTCAGTAACGGTATAACGCAATTTGTCAGTTGTTGTGCGGGAGGGATGGCGTTTATAATGGGGTTCTCTGCTTTAGGAGAGATGTGGATATCTCTTACGCAGAAGATAAGAGTGAGTAGTGAGTATCCTCGAAAGATTGAAAATGACGTTAGTGGCTTATTGTATGGTTTTGCATTATTTTCAATGTTAGCATACGCAATATTGTTTCATGAAGATGAAGTAATGTTTGGAAGATTGCTAAAGCTTGGCTATTATAGTGCTATTCCTATTATGCTAAACTTTATTTGCGGTTTCCTTGCTGTGTATATGCAGCGTCTGCTATATCGCTGGAGTAATTTTCTATTCTTGGTGTCTATGTTTTGTTTCTTTGCGGCATTCTTTATTTTTTCTGCAATGGTAGTATATCCGTATATTTCTCCGTACAGTATTCTACTTGTAGATGGTGCTGCGCATGAAAAATCTCTTATAGCAATATTGATATCAGCGCTGATATTTGTGCCTCTGCTTTTAATTTATACGATGGTAGTGCATATTGCGTTTAGGGGAAAGCTTCATAACATAGACTATTAAGTTGAATTTCTCGGTTATTTTGCTACTTTAACTAAGTTTTTTTGAGATCTTATGACTCACTCCATGAAATCTGTCAGAGAATCCATAAGAGATGGTATTGCTAAGAGTATGCGTAATGACTGCAATGTTGTGCTGCTTGGAGAAGAAGTAGGAGAATATCAAGGCGCTTACAAAGTGAGCAGCGGACTCCTTCAAGAATTTGGCAAAGAAAGAGTAATAGATACACCGATAACAGAACATGGTTTTGCAGGTATTGGCGCAGGGATGGCGATGAGTGGATTGGCGCCTATAGTGGAATTCATGACTTTCAACTTCGCAATGCAAGCGATGGATCAGATTATAAATTCATGCGCAAAATTGCATTACATGTCAGGAGGTACTATTACATGTCCGATTGTATTTAGAGGGCCAAATGGTGCGGCATCTAGAGTGGCAGCGCAGCATTCGCAATGTTATGCAGCATGGTATGCGCACATTCCAGGATTAAAGGTGATTGCACCGTATTTCTCGTACGATTTTGAAGCTCTAATACAGGCTTCGGTAGAAGATAAAAATCCTGTTGTATTTCTAGAAAATGAAATTCTTTATAATGAAGAACATGCCGTATTAGAAGACTATATACCTCCAAAAATAGGAGAGGCTAGAGTAGTAAGACAGGGAACGGATATTACGATAGTGACGTTTTCCATTCAAGTTGGAAGAGCTTTACGCGCTAGCGAAATTCTTCAAACAGAATACGGTGTATCATGCGAAGTTATCGATCTCATTACGTTGCGTCCTATAGATACCGCAACGATAATTAATTCAGTAAAAAAGACTAATAATCTTGTGACAGTAGAAGAAGGATGGGCAAAATGCGGTATTGGTGCTGAGATCAGTATGAGCGTACTTGAGCACGCTTTTGATTTTCTTGATTCGCCTCCGTGTCGCGTAGCTAGTGTAGACATACCACTTCCGTATGCGGAAAACCTAGAGATAGCGACTTTGCCAAAAGAGAAGGAAATTATAAAAAATGTACTGCGCGTATTAAATAAGTGCACTAAATAGAGTGCAAAATGCAGTATGTATTATAAATTTTACTGTCATTCAATTATGTGCGTATAATTTTTCTTTTCTTTTTTATTTATTACTTTTATTCTTGAGTTATAAGTATTTATTTAGCAATTTTTTATGTACGTCGTAGGATTACTTTTATTATTACTATTGCCGTTTAATGCTGTTTCAGCTATCAGTATCCAAGATTCTCTTTCAGAAGTGAGGAAGAATTTTGCTTTTGGCGGAGGTATAGTAAACTTTACACCAGCAATAGAACTGGATAACAATCTGAAATATACAACTGCTACACGTACTAGAGATAGTGAAATCGAACAGGTGACAAATGACTATGTTGCCTCTCCTGGTCTTACATTTGGAGTAGGTCGTATGTTTGGCTCGCTCGGAGCATTTATAGGGATAGATTTTTTCAATAATGAAGTAGAAAGTGAAGCGCTTACCTTTGCCAAGCAGCTGTCGGTGAACAGCTTTACAACGAGTATTGGAGTGAATAAGTATTTCGGTCAAAGGAAAATAAAGCCGTTTGTTGGAGTAACGATAGGAATATTGGATCAGACATATGAGATCTCTGGCATAAAAGTTATGGATAGTAGCGGAAAGATTACTGATATTACCGCTAAAGCTATTGATAACGGATGGAATGCACCGAGTGGAGAAGATGTATCATTTGTAGTATCCGCGTTAGGGCAAACTGAGTATGTGAATGCTACTTCGGTATGTTCTGGAATAAGCTCTGCAAGTGGTACGTGTACTAGCACTGCTGGCACAATCAGTTATAGCTCTCCAAGTAACACTTGTACTCCGGCATCAGCAGTGCAAGGATGCGCAATTGGTTCGGTAAGTACACCTTCAACATGTTGGTCTGATAATGGAAGTACTACTGAGTACTGTACAGGCGCAGGCTGCGGAGCATTCTTTACAACGCAACCTACTTGCACGTATTCAGCTAGTGGTTGCATTTCTGGAGAGTATGGCGCTGTTGCTTTTTCTGGAAACGAAACGGTAGTACAAGAATCGATAGCTGATTACGTTGAAGAAAAGATTACTACGCCTGACGATCTGCGTATAGTGACTGCGTTGACTGGAGGTTTTGCAACAAAATTTGGTAATATACAGCTAGAAATATTCGGCACTATAAATGCGACATCACCTATAACTTTCAGCTCCGATAATCAATACGTCTCTCCTGGTGCTAAATTATCACGTAGTACTAATACGGTAAGCGTAAATGCAGTACCAGCTCAGTATACATATGCGCCAAGCAGTGGTAGTTGTGAGATTGCAGATTGTTCTGAGTTGAATAATACCAATACAAAAGAAGCGGTATTTTCGAATGTAGGCACTACACCTATGCAAGGAAATAGTAATGGCTATTCATACTATGTATATGAAGGTAGTAATAATCAGTATGCTCAATATCAAGCTACGTATAACGATACTGTAAGAATGAAAGTAGATGGACAAACAGCGCATCAGGTAAGTTATACATTTGGAATACGCGCGTTGGCGATGTTTTAAATATGACGTTAGTGTTTGAAGTGATGCAATGTACAACTATTTAGACGATATCGCTCAAGAATGGGAAAAAAGCGATGGTGCATTCGAAATGCTCCATCGCATGAATGTAGTAAGGTTAGAGTATATAGTACAGACATTACGAAAGTTTTTTCCTGCATTGAAAGGATTAAAGGTATTGGACTTAGGTTGTGGAGGTGGTATTTTATCCGTGCCACTTGCGAAGCTTGGCATGAATGTAACTGGAGTAGATAATGGTGAGAAAGCCGTTTTTTACGCTGCAAAGTTAGCGAAGAAGGAGAATGTAGCAGTTGATTTTATATGCGAAAGTGCTGTGACTTTCTTTGATACTGCGCGCTGCTTCGATGTGATATTGATGATGGAAAGTATAGAGCATATAGATGAGTGGAAGATCTTATTACAAAAAGTGAGAGATAGTATAGCAAAGCTTGTCATTATCTCTTCCATCAATAGAACAGTGCTTTCATACATCAAGACTATTCTTTTAGGAGAGTACGTCTTGAATTTTGTACCTAGAGGTACTCATAATTGGTGTAATTACGTCAAGCCTTCGGAGTTAGTAGATATTATGTATCCATCATATCGAATCTCTGATGTTCACGGCATGCAATATGATTTTATTAAAAAAAGTTGGCTTCTCCATGATAAGATAGATTCCAACTACGTGATATCTTTTATTAGATAAAAGCGTCGCTTAACTGCTTGATGCTAACACACGAAGTCTTGGAAATATTGTATGACATCGAATGTAGAAAATGGTATCTAAGTAGAATCCGTATTATATTTACGAAGATACATGGCTGCTTTGTTACTAGAGCTTTTATCCGGTGAAATACCGATGAGTATGCAGAAAAAAGCTACAGAGGAAATAGGTAAAAACGTAGTGGACGCTGTGACACTCTATTACAAGAATTACAACAACTTCTGCAAAGAAGATATCATTGTATCGTACGATTTGTATTCTGCTAGAAGAATAGGATTATTTATCAACAATTTACCGGATCTTCATTCAGAACTTGTTTTAATCAAGAGTATTATTAAAGGACCGAAGATTGATTGCGATGATAAAATACTTGCCGCTTTCATGAAAAAGCATGAGATAACGAATAAGGCTGATTTGATAGAAGATGGTGTGAATTATGTATATCATCAGAAAATATGTGGCAAAAAGGAGATCTTGAAAAATCTCGGTATTATAATACGCGATGCAATTCTTTCATATAGATGGGAGAAATCAATGAAATGGGGGAGTTATGAAATAGAGTGGGTAAGGCCTCTATATTCGGTATTATGTATGTACAATGAAGATGTGATACCATTCACGTTCGGACATTTGCATTCGTCTAATAAAACAGTTGGACATAGAATATATAGTGAACGGCATGATGGATATATCCCCCCTATTACGACATTACAGAGTGGTATTGATAATCTTGTAGGAAATTACTTTGGCGAATGTATTACAATATCTCACGCTTCTGATTATGCGAATATCTTGAAAAAATATGGTGTAATTGTGTCGAGCATGGAACGTGTGAGTCGTATTAGAGAGAACATATCAGCTATTATACCTGATTCTACCGTAATGATAGAAGATGAAATGCTTCTGCACACAAATAGCGCAATGACTGAATTTCCTAGTGTATTGCTTGGTACAATATCAGAGAAATACATGTCGTTACCGAGGGAAGTGTTAATCACGACTGTTAAGCATCATCAAAGATGTATGATGCTACAATACAAGAGTGAAGGAGAAATTGCCCCATACTTTATTATAGTGAATGATATAGCTTCAGCACACTATGATGTAGATAGTGTCATTCGAGGTAACGAGAAAGTGGTACAAGCAAGATTAGAAGATGCGCGCTTCATTTTTCTTAAAGAATGCAACACATCGCTTGATGTACTAATTGATAAGTTAAAGGGGCTAATGTTTCATGAAAAAATAGGCTCAATGTATCAGAAAGTTGAAAGAATGAAAAACATCGGCATGCAACTCTATGATAAAATTAAGCACTACTTTGCTACTACAGTAGAGTCGTATTCTATTGAAAGAGCATGCTATTTATCAAAAATGGACTTAACTACGGAAATGGTAAGCGAATTTCCAGAATTGCAAGGAATTATAGGAGCATATTATGCAAAACTTCATGGAGAGAGTGATGATGTTGTAATGGCAATTAAAGAACATTATCACCCCTTAGGTAAAGGAGATGCAATGCTACCTGTATCTACTTTAGGTATTGTATTAAGTTTGAGTGATAGATTAGATACTCTTAATGAGATGTTTGAAATTGGAATAAAGCCATCTAGCACTAAAGATCCATATGCTTTGAGAAGAGCTGCAATATCGATAAATAGAATATTGGCATGCTATGGTATTATTGAAGATGACATAATGCAGAACTTTATGCGAGCGGATGTGATAGAATTTCTGCGCGAGAAGAGGTAAATCATGCACTATCTAATATAGAGACTCTCAAGATAAGTATGCTGCTTTGTATAAAGTGTGGCACTTGTTTTATTTTGTATATTGACTTTCTTTCATAACACCATCAGACTCAATAAATCTTTTAGTGAGTTGCTGTGTAACATGAAAACAAAGAATAAAATAACATTAGTAGGAATAGTAGATCGCGATCCTGTAGTGAGAAAAACGTCAGGAACTGATAGAACTGGAGAGGAAAAAGAAGTGATAAACTTTACCCTGTATACGGTAGAGCACTGGATTACAAGAGATAGAACTAAAGTGACGAAGAAGGAGTATCACAGGATTTGTGTATTTGTACCGTGGATTGTTAGCTTTGTAAAAAAGAATGTACGTGCAGGAGATGCGCTGTATATAGAAGGTTCTGTGCATACAAGATTGTGGAAAGGTAGCCAGGACGAGAAGAGAAGCGTAACTGAAATAGTATTGCAAAGTAACTCATCGTCTTTACTAAAGTTAGAACATGTAGGGCATCAGCAAAAGACGGAACATGGTGCAGAAGATGATAATGATGACGATGTAATCAATTTTTAAATGATATCTCTCGTATCGTACCTAATATTTGAGCAGTTGTGTATTTTGTTTGGAAGTAGCGGGCAAGACAGAGTATAGTACTGCTTCATAAAGTGGAAAATGACCTCTCTAAAAAGTTCTCTTGCATTTCTTTTATTCATGGCGATATACGTCCTCTGCGCTTATCACTACCCTTTATGAAGAACAATAGATTAAATGCGTTTCTTCAAATCTATACTTACAGCTACTAGTGTGTGCTTACGCTATGATCGTTTGTATCACTCTCATTAGTGCTGTTTCTCTTTGAGAGCTTTCTGTGGATATATAGACCGAATGGAATAAATGCTATAGCTATGTAGAGATTGAAAATAGCTATATCCCAAAATCCCTTTTTATATATCTGAAGAGATTTATATGCTGTAGATATTCCGTTATCGTGTGGTATAGACATAAATTCTGCAATTACTACCCCTCCTAAATTAGAAAATGCAAGTGAGAGTAGCATTATGCCCATAATGAGTCCTTTATATTTTTGAGGCGCAAGTAAGGATACATATGATTGTACTACGGGAGCGATGAAAATTTCTCCAAGTCCCATGATTGATATACTCACTATAAGGTATACATAGTGCACGCGGCTTGTAGTATCAGCATTTATACAACCGAAGTAAAGTATGAAGAAACATGCTGCAATTGCAAGTATTCCCAGCAGCATTCTAAACGTATCTAACGACTTACGTAGCTTAAAGAAGGTATTGAACAAAAGACCGAATAGAATAACAGAGATTGGATTAATTGCTTGAGAAATTGCTGCAGGAATTTGTATTTCTAAGATGCTGTTAGTAACGTTTCTTTCAGTGAATAAATTGATCAATGACCCAAGCTGCATCTCTAATGCGAAGAATAGCATTAAGAAAATTGTCATTATCGCTATAATGTACATATTTTCTCTGTAACGTTCATCTGTTTTATACGTGATATATCCGAAGATTATAAGGAGAGCAAATCCGAAGTATTGCAGCACGTTGACAAATAACTCTGAATTTTCAAACGAGACGGTGCATATGATAGATAAAATGATACTGAAAATTATCACTCCTGAGAATTGCATGATGTTCATGAGCTTTGTGCTATTTATAGGACTTCTTCCAGTATCTCCTAAGACATATTGAAATTTAATAAAAGTTATTAATCCTAATAACATGCCAAATCCTGCTAATCCAAAGCCGTAATGCCATCCATATTGATGCGCTACGATTGCGCATGAAATGGAAGCTAAAAATGAACCTACATTGACTCCTACATAAAATAATCCAAAGCCTGTACTTCTATCTTCTTCTTTATGACGATAACATTCTCCAAGAAGATTAGTGATGTTACCTTTAAATAACCCTGTGCCTACTCCAATTAAACTTAATCCAAGAAATATTGCGCATAGATCAGTGCCAGAGAGTGCTAGTGCGGTATGTCCAAATGTCATGACGAGAGCACCTATTATGACCATTTTTCTAAATCCCATGACTCGATCGGCAAGATAGCCTCCTATGATCGGTACTGCATACGATATTGCTGCGAAGAGAGAGTATATAACGTACGCTTTTTTATCTGTAACTCCAATGTAAGATGTCAAGAATAGTACGAGCAAAGCACGCATTCCATAATAACTGAAGCGTTCCCACATTTCGACGAAGAAGAGAAGGCATAAGAAATTAGGAAATGTGTCATTTGTAAGAGATTTCGTGCTACTCATAAGAAAAATGAAGACTTTATAAGATAATTAAAGTGTTATTTGACAAAGAAAAAATATACCTACCTAAGGCAATGATTGTAAGGATTGAGATGCAAGAAGTAAATAGAAAGTACTGTATTATAGTAATGCAGTGAAAAACCGTAGCACTTTACTGTATCTAATCTTTTTACGCTTTTTATATCGCTAGCCGCAGCAACACGGACGAGGAGGATACTCAAAGCTGAGTGCAGTGATTACTAGAAAACAGCTTCCTTTCCAAAAAGAGCAAAAGCCACTTTTTGGAAAGTTAGATGCTTCTATTTTCTAGCAGCGAGAAGAGGGCGAAGCTTCTCTGCAAGAGTTATAGCTTGCTGAGAGAGAAGGGAAATGGAGCAATTGCCATCAACAGTGAAGAAAGCAGGATACGTTTGGTAGTGCTTTATAAGCGGCAAGGTATTCTTCCGATATTCGCAATATCTATGCAATATCACCTTACGTGTATCGTCTTTTCTCGCATAGAATTTCTTGCTTCCACAATGATCGCAAGTGCACATATTATCACGTGCTAACATCTGTGCTCTTGTGACTTTGCCGCTATCGAGAGACTTATCATGTATCTTTGGCAAGCTGAAGTATAGATTGTAGATTGCATTACACTCAGCGCACATAAAGCGACCAGCACTTCTTTTCTCTATCACATTAAGAGAAGCATGAACGTTGATAATGATTGGAGAGTTGCTAGCGCCTAAAGCCTCATCTAACATAAGTCCCTGCGCTACTGTACGTGGATATCCGTCTAATATGACACCATTTGCATACTGTGGCTCTAACAGTTTTTTCTTTAAAATCTGAATAGTAGTTTCATCATCTAACAGTTTGCCGCCTTGTAGTTGTGCAGCCTTAGGATCGGAAGAGGATTTGAAATACTCTCGTATTGCATCACCCATTGACAATATTGGAACATTAAGTTGAGTGGAAAGCATTGCACCGAAAGTGCCTTTGCCGCTACCTGGCGCACCTAAGAGAATTATCTTTACTCTTGAGATAGGATTTTCTTGAGTAGTGCTATCAAGATTAGTATGTTGCGGACTACACGCGCTAATGAAAACGACCGCAGAGAGCAGTACTGCTGTTAAAAATTTCTTCATTCTCAATAAAAAATTTCATATTCGGAGTTGATATTACTCAAAGGTATGAAATAAGCAATCTTTATCTCAAAAAAAGTAAGTAAAACTGAAGAGGGTTATATTTTAACCAATAGACCGTTTGAGAAATCTGCACCAGACATAATCTTTTTACCTTCGAGTTGTACTATTTCGAGAATTAGTATACTTCTATCGCCTGCAAAATAGATTCCTATGCCTTTTTTCTTAGCGAATAGCAGATCGGCATTTTGCAACTCTATTCTATGTTTTGTATGGACTTTTGAAAAAGATTGCAGATTACAGAGAACTTGAGCGGTGCATAAGTATTGTTGATATTCAGTACTTCCAAATTTTAGTAGAGTGCTTTTTATCAAGTTTAATCTTTTTTGCTGAAATAGTAGAAAAGCGCATGCTATTTTAGAGAGTCCTCTTACAAGGTTATGTACTTCGTATCCTGTTTTATCATAACTTATCATGCATTCTGTGTTCTTGATTTTATCAGCATATGTAATGCCATCTTCAGCTTGTTTTATGAAGATTGTTGTGTTTTTTTTTATTAATTCTAATGCTTCAAGCAGTAAATTTGCACCTATGTTGGAAAGAATCGGTAAAATCTCAGAGTATGTTTCGTCTTTGAGTTCTACCAGTTGAGATAGTATTATATTTCCTGTATCAAGTCCGCTATCCATCTGCATAATGCATACGTGGATATGTCTGTCTCCAGATATTATCGCACGTTGAATTGGAGCAGCGCCGCGCCATCTTGGTAATGATGATGGATGTATATTAATAAATCCGTTTACTGGAATATTAAGCATTGATGAAGGAATGATGAGTCCATACGATGCTACTACACATATGGTGGGAGCGAGCATTTTCAGTTGTGTAACATGGTCTTCGCTTTTGAGAGAATTTGGAGTAAAAACTTGAATACTGTTTTCATGCGCTAAGTTCAGAATCGGATTATTTTTTTCACCTTTTGTATATATTGCACTCACTTTATGTTCGCTTTTAAGGAGCTTTAACAATGGATATAAAGCGAACTCTCCTGAACCCATGAATACCAATGTCATGTAGCTTTAATAAATACTTAAGAAATTAATATACTAGTTATCTTTCTTTGCATGAAGCACATTCTTTACTTCATCGAATAAGTGCTGAGATGAGTTATTGCCATCGAAGTGAAAATAGAACTTTCTGTGTTTATAGTAGTCAGTAAGTGGTAATGTGTTTTTGACGTATTCTTTATACCTTTTTAACGCTATTTCTTCGGTATCATCTTCGCGACTGTAAAATGTTTCGCTACCGCAGTGATCGCATTTACACGATGAATTATTACTTGATAGCAGATCTTTCACAGTTATATCCTGCGTTAGAATGATATTGTTGATATAAGGTAGCTTAAAGAAGAGATTGTATATACTATCGCATTGACTGCACATAAATCTTCCTACAATCCGCTTAATGGCGATTTCAGGCTTAACTGCTATATCGAGTATTATAGTGTCGTCCTTTTTTTTTATCTCGTTATCTAATAACTCTGCTTGTGTTATCGTTCTAGGGTATCCGTCTAGTATAACTCCGTTGGTATACTCTGTTTTTACTAATGTTTCTTGCAGAATATGCATCATCTTATCGTCTTCCAGTAGTGCGCCTCCGTTGATTTTATTTCCATTCTGTTCTTTGCTAGCAAAAAGCTTCCTGAGCAATTTTCCAGTAGAAAGGATCGGTATCGAAAGAAATTTCGATATTTCCTTTCCTAAAGTGCCTTTACCACTGCCTGGACATCCTAGCAGGATTGCTTTAACAGAGTTCAGCATGAAGAACTTATATTCGTATAACAACTGTAGAATGTACTATGATTTAATCTAATGTGCAAGGCTGATAAAGTTCGATAACTGATGCGATTTGAAGAATCGGAGCGAGAAAAGAAAAGGCTAAATATGCCGCATATGAAGTATTCAAATGTTAAACTTTATTGTCTTGATAAAGGAGGAAATATTATGTGAATTGCATTTTTGTTATCTTTGTTTTTCTTTGCTACTGCGAAGTAATCTGTCTCTGAATGATGTCACTCCGTGTTTCATTTTTTCTACAATACCTTTTTTGAGAGAAATTGCGACTTCGCGCTTTGTGAGCGCTGCAATTTCTGCGGTAGTTTTTGTAATATTTTCCTCCATATTCGGTGTAGCTTTGATAAAAAGCCTACCTTGTATTTTTTTGTATTTCGAATTGCTGAATTTTGCTAACGACATTGCGATGTTTTTTGAGACTTCATCTCCTACTGCTTCGAAGACTTTCGGATTTATATCATTATGAATTTGCATTGTGAAACGTAACAAGTATGAAGAGATATATTTAATGATAATATATATTACCCTAATATATCAATAATAATTAAATTTATTTTTAATGTTGAATGACGAATCTTATTCTAAAGAAATAAAAACATTGCAATATTATGAATCTTATATTTATCGAATTTTAGTATAGCTTCGTAACAAGTATGTTTAATCTATGTTGGATTTTTGTTCATACTGAGTTATGAATATTAACATCTCTTCTATTAATGTGATATATTAGGTAATTCTTGTGGATTTTTCGGTTAGATGAAGAGAAAAAAATAAGACAAGCGATACTGCTTCACACGAATATATACATATTCTATGCTTTTAATTTATATCTGCATAACATTTCTCTTGTTATGAATAGATGATTGTAGTATCCTCCTCCAAAGCGAAACTTTTAGTATTATGGTAGCATTACGTGCAATTTACATGCGTATGTTGATATATCTGCCTATTGTGTTGTTAGTGCATTAGCTACAATCTAAAAGTAAGTAATAACAAATACTAATATCTAAAATGGAACTAAATAATTCTATACTGTTGTTGCAGCAAGTATCTAGTGATGTAGGTTATAGCCCTGAGAAGGCTTCGAAGTGCATAAAGACAGTAGTAAGTGCCATGATTGAGACTCTTGTAGAAGAGAAGAAGTTGACCATAAAGTATCTTGGTACCATTTCCGTAGATGAAAAGGATGTGCATGAGATTCTCAAATTTACTCCTACGAACTTCATACTCAGCAAGATGATGGAGAATAAGATGTCACTTGATCATTTCTTTTTCAAATCAAAGAACGAATTAGGCTAATTGATATATAAGAGAGGAGAAAATGAAGATATTTTGCAGTGCTGTATAAAATCTCTTCACGATCTCCTGATAAAATTTGCTTACTCTTCCAGTTTCATACCTACTACGCTATAGCCTGAATCAACGAATAAAGTCTGTCCCGTGACGTTTTTACTCATATCACTGACTAGATATACAGCGCTATCTCCTACATCTGCGCCGCTTACATTCTCTCTCATAATGGAGTTCTTTTCAACCCAATGAAGCATTTTGCTAAATCCGCCTATGCCGGAAGCTGCAAGAGTCTTGATAGGGCCTGCAGAGATAGCGTTAACGCGTATTTTTTCTGTACCAAGATCTAGAGCAGCATATCTTACACAGGCTTCTAATGCTGCTTTTGCCACTCCCATTACATTGTAATTAGGTATAACTTTTTGCGCGCCGTAGTATGTCATCGTTATTATACTGCCTCCGTCGTGCATTAATTCTGATGCAGCTTTTGCAAGATAGATAAATGAGAAGCACGAAGCACTCATAGTGAGCGAAAAGTCAGAATGTGAAGTGTCTAAAAAGCGCCCTGACAGACATTCTTTAGGAGCAAATGCGACGCTATGTATCACAAAATCCAATTTTCCAAATTTTTCCTTAACATGCTGAATCATTAAATCAACAGATGCGGTATCGGTAGCATCGCACTCATACAGCGTTCCCTGTACTTTCTGTGCTAGTGGCATTGCGCGAGATGCAAGTTGTGTTTGGCACGAAAGTGCTAGAGTAGCACCGGCATTGTAACATTGTACAGCCGTTTTATATGCAATTGAGTACTCATTTGAGAGACCAACTATAAGACCTATTTTATTCTTTAGCATGCTAGTGTAAAATGCATTAGTTAATATCGAAGCAAAGCGATTGAAGATATCCAATAGCCGAATACTCGCCGTAATCTATAGTTGTGAGTAAAAATGATCAATAGTATCGTGATACGACGATAAAATTCAGTATCAAAAATGTCCGTATTAAACTGTTTTTTTGATAGCTTGAAACTTACGGATGTGTGTGATTTTCTTGCTACTAATTCAAAGGATACACATATTGTTAAGTCATCCTTGACATTGTAGTGCTATCTCTTCAAAATCCACTAGTGAAAATTCGAACAGAGGGGTAGCAATAGATAGTGTTAAGATTCTTTTTCATCGTAGTGACGTTCATGTCGTCATGTTTTTCGTTTATCAAGTCTGAAGCGTATGATATTTCGATGGCTATAGATGCCGCTTTGCAGAATAATCAGAAAATAGCTGCTGCGAAGGAGAAGGTGAGTGCATCATCCGGTAGGGAAAATATGGCGCTTGCTACTCTATTACCTACAGCGAACTGGGGATATTCTATTTCTACTGTAAAGGACGCGAAGACGTTTACGGGGCAGAAAGTAGAACGTAACATCAGCGAGAATGCTTCATTGCAGATAAGCTGTAACATCTTTAAAAGTGGTGCAGATATGATGGATATCGTTTCTTCAAATGCCGACAAAAATGCTGACACATACATGTTCTACGATACCGTTACTAAAGTTACTGCACAGGTGATATTAAGTTATGAAAAGGTACTTCATGATAAAGATGTAGTTGTGATTAGGCAAAGACAAAAAAGGTACTATGAAGATGCTTTAGATAAAGCAAAAGTGAAGTTTTCTCTTGGAGTGATTGCCTCTTCCGATTTAGCAGAGGCAGAATATCAGATGGCGAATGCAGTCAGTCAGTTAACAGCAGCAGAAGAATCGCTAAAAGAAGAAAAAGGAAAATTCCGCTATCTGACTGGTACTGAATTTCCAGATGAGCACATAAAACTCTCTCATGTTGATTTTCACAATGTTTCTATGCCTGCTTCTTTGGATGCTGTGATTGATGTTACAATGCAACATAATGATGCTATTATGCAAAGTTCTTTTTCTTACAAAAGAGAGAAAGCGCATTCTGTAGCAGCACTTTCAAGGCTTGGTGCTTCCGTCGATGTATCTTATAACATTGCACCGGATACTTCACAAAGTGTATATGATTCTGAGACAAGTGCTTACTTATTCGGAGGTAAAACACTCTCTCTTAATGTTAGGGTGCCTATATTCGTACCAGTGGATTACGCTAGAATATATGCTCAAAATAGTGAGAAAAATCGTACTAAAATTGCCTGGAGAGATGCTAAAGCGGTAGCAATAGAAGAAGCGAAGAAATTATGGGGAAGAATGGAGAGTAATGTGGTCTTGATGAAAGCACGTGAAGCTGCCTTGATGCATCGTGTGAAGCTTGCTAAGGATACAGCAATAGAGTACGAGGTAGGTACGAAGAATTTTACTGATTCTATGAGAGCGCAAGTTGATGCGTATGAAGCAGAAATAGCGTTTTATGATAGCGTTTTTTACTACACGTCATCGATTGTTGAAATGCTTGGTAATATGGGTACTCTCAAGTATCTTTCTCCTAAAATTCTTATAGGTAAAGAGTGGACGCAACCTACAGGATATGGTGATGACGCTTAGATATCGAAAAGCTTAATTTGAGAGTGGCGCGGTATTCTGCTTCAGTTTGTCGTACGCCGCCTCTCTATGCTGTCTTTTGATTTTTCTTTGCAAAATCATGAATCCGTATAGTAGTGCTTCCGGAGTTGGAGGGCAACCAGGGATATACACATCTACTGGTATAATTCGATCGCATCCTCTCACTACAGAGTATGAGTAGTGATAATATCCTCCACCGTTTGCACAGCTACCCATTGATATCACCCATCTCGGTTCTGGCATCTGATCATAGACCATACGTAGCGCTGCAGCCATCTTATTTGTCAGAGTGCCAGCAACTATGATGACATCAGATTGTCTAGGCGTTGCGCGAAAGAGCATTCCGAATCTATCCATATCATATCTACTTCCTGCTGCATGCATCATCTCTACAGCACAGCATGCTAAACCAAATGTCATTGGCCACAGAGAGCCTACTCTCGCCCATGCAAGCAATTCCATGAATTTAGCTTTGACAAAGCCAGTCTTTGAATATTGCGCTGAAATTTCCTTGATTAAACACTCTTCATCTGTGACAGCAATATGCTTTATACCGTGATAATTACATAGTATGTCATCGTTCTTTTTGTTATTCATCTATTCATCGATTATGTTTAAGAGTGATAAGTGATACAAGTGACTTGTTTATGAAGCAAATTTGAGATTGTGAATTAATGCATCTCGATGACTATAAAGGTATCATAAAATAATTCGGTGCAATTTATCAATACACTCAAGTTGATGAATTCTCTCTTGAATACGCTTATTACTATCATTTTCGATACTGAAGAGAGTACCGATCATATTCGTTACAGCTTGACTTTTACTTATGAGTTATCTAGCATCCGACGTAGTTTATCGGTATATGATAGTGTGGAAATGCCAAAAAGAATACTAAAAGGTGTTGTTGTGAGTGATAAGCAACAGAGTACCGTTGTCGTTGAGGTGGAGAGAAAGTTTCAGCATCCAAAGTATAGAAAGATAGTTTCAGTTACAAAGAAATATCATGCGCACGATCCTAACTCTGCTTTTAAGTGTGGAGATGCAGTTTCTATCATTGAGTCGAGGCCAATATCTAAGTTAAAAAGATGGATGGTGTTATACGATAAAATCGCTAATTGATCGGATTATAAAATTTTTACTGTTTCTTTATTATGATTATACCTGGTACGGTACTATTAGTTGCCGATAATTCTGGTGCTAAATTTGCTAAGTGTATAAAAGTGCTTGGTGGCTCGAAGAGAAGATTCGGTTCTATTGGTGATAGAATAGTGGTATCCGTAGTGGATGCGATACCGAATCCAAAGTTAGTAAAAGCTGGTGGAGTGTATAAAGCTGTAGTTGTAAGAACGAAAAAAGAGGTTAGAAGAAAGGACGGTAGTTATATCAAATTCGACGTGAATGCTGCTGTTATAATAAATGAAGCAGGCGAACCTCTTGCAACTAGGGTTTTTGGCGTGATGCCACGCGAATTAAGAGGGTTAGGATTTACAAAGATTATCTCTCTAGCACAAGAAGTGTTGTAATGATTGTTTAATTGTTGAATTAATTTATTTTTGACTATGGCTGCTAGAGTTGTAAAGGGTGATGAAGTGATAGTAATCTCCGGAAAGTATAAGGGAAAAATTGGCAAGGTATTAGCTGTACTTGCAAGTGAATGCGAAGTGGTAGTTGCAGGTGTGAATATCAGAAGCAAAAAACAGAAAGCTAATGCAGGTGGATATCAAAATATAGAATTTCCACTTCCTTTATCTAAGGTAATGCATATCGATCCAAGTGATAGAAAGCCATGCCGTATAGGCTTTAAAGTGTCAGATGGTAAGAAAATAAGGTATAGTAAGAGAAGTGGCGTAGATATTCAGTCTCCTGAGTACATTAAAAGCACAAGTATAGAAAAGGCTTAGGTGGTGTGATGCGCTTAATGCGCTGTTATTTGCCGAAAGATGTTTATAAACGTTCTTTAATGATTTCGCTTTGATAGTGTAAGAAGTGCAGAAAGCATATTTGCATTGCTTCTGTCGTTCTTGCATATATCTATTTGCGGTGCAGTAGTAACTTATCGTAGAAAAGAGACATTGAAATCGTTGACATTTTCATCGCATGTGTACAGACTCGAGTTATACGAGAATTAACCAATTTCTGCGATGTGTCTCTCTGCTTCTAGGCGCATAGTAGCCTACCTTCTTTTTGCTGTATTCTCTCTGATGCTTGCGAATACATCGCATGCTGTTTTGGAACTGAAAATCTCCCAAAATAAAGTACGTTTCGTAGATTGTGCGATTTTTCCGTTTCACGGTGATGCGTCTCCGGTATCGCAGAAAATTTCTACAGCAATTGCGAAAGATTTATCTTTTTCAGGAATTTTTAGTATTTCAGATCCTAGAGGATTCTTAGAAAATGTAGGATTCACGAATGTGCCAAACTTTCATTTATGGCAAAAGAGTGGTACGTCACTTATAATACTCGGACGGGTAGAGCGTAACAAAGCAGCTGACTCAATATTGGTATCTTATAAGTTATTTGATGTAAAACTTAAGAAGCAAGTTGATACCTTTTCTAAAGTAGTACCAATAAGTAGTTGGAGAGAAGTTTCGCATGCGATATCGAATCGAATTTATCGATACATCACTGGTCAGAATGGTTACTTCGCTACAAAAGTGGCGTTTGTGAAAGAACTGAAAAAAGCTAAAAAGCAAGTTACGAAGCTGGTGATAGCGGATTATAACGGCGATAATGCTGTATACGTAACAAACGGTAAAAATATAGTACATAATCCACAATTTAGTCCATGTGGTACGAAGCTGTATTATATAGAGTACTGGAATCATAGAACAGTCGTTATGAGACTAGATCTTGAGAATGGTAGTGTGAAACCAATTCTTTCACTAAAAGGCACTATTTTTTCGATAAATTTTTCTCCGGATATGAGAAAGATGATCTTTTCCATAGCGTATATGGGGACTACTGGTTTATATGAGTACTCTTTGAGTAGTGGTAAGACGGTACCTTTACTATCCGTGAAAAACGCTATTATTACGAATGCGCAATATTCATATGATGGTACGAGAATGGTATTTACCTCTGATCATAGTGGTATCA
Organism: Candidatus Fokinia solitaria; assembly: GCF_003072485.1. NCBI lineage: Bacteria > Pseudomonadati > Pseudomonadota > Alphaproteobacteria > Rickettsiales > Candidatus Midichloriaceae > Candidatus Fokinia > Candidatus Fokinia solitaria. The sequence continues at coordinate 786,977 of NZ_CP025989.1, read as the reverse complement.
ATAGAATCTACTCTCTTAACTCAGCTACGAGAAAGATCAATCAGATTAGTACTGGTAGTGGACAGTACTTTACTCCATCGTATTCTCCAGATGGAAATTATATAGCATTCAGTAAGCGCTTAAATGGTATGTTCTATCTTGGTATCATGAATGCTGATGGCAGTGAAGAAAAGCTTTTAAATAGTGCATTGCTAGTTGATAATGTTGCATGGGCACCGAATGGTTCTGGTATGATGTTTAGCGCACGTAAGGGAAATGGAGGTATCAGCAGCATATATTTTATCGATATAAATGGAAATAAAGAATCTGTAGTAGCGACTCATGCTAGTTCTTTATCATGGAATAGAATGAGGTAGTAACTTATAAAAAATGGATATGCAAAAATGTACCGTTATTCATCTATATGCATCATGATTAGATATGTACTACTCAAAGTATTTGTATGTTATGCATTTATCGCTTGTGCGGCAGAAAATACGGTATTAATTCTGAAATCTGCGGATCATCCAGCACTAGATATTGTAGCTTCTGCTATTCAAGATACTGTAAAAGATTTCGCATCAGTAAGCATAAAATCTGCACAAGGCAATATTGCACTTGCGCATCAGATTGCTTCGCAGTACTTTTCGTCAAATCCGAAAGCAGTAGTAGGCGTCGGTACAATGGCAGCGCAGATGCTATTAAACGCAAGAAAGAAGCGTGATACTCTTATTGTTTTTTCATCCGTCACTGAGCCATATAAAGCAGGTTTGCTAAAAAGCAAGAATGTAGCAGGTGTGAGTAATTTCTTGCGATCAGAAAAGTACCTTGCGATAATAACTGAAATGCAGCCTCTTATAAAAAGTTTGGGAATATTATACAATCCAAGTGAAATAAACTCGCAATATATAGTAGATGATCTGTCAAAAGCGTGTTCACGATCTAACATAAAATTGGTGAAGCGTGCTTTGTTGAAGGTTACTGATGTAAATTCTTGTTTATCTTCTATGATGAAAGAAGTCGATGCAGTGATAATTAGTAACGATAATACCGCGCTAAGTGCTATTTCAAATATAGCTGAATTTTGCAAGAAAAATAATGTACCGTTGTATTGTACAGACGTAGATACGGTGTATGCAGGAGTTTTAGGTGCTATAGGGCCTAATCAATATAAGATTGGCGTTATGACAGGAGAGTTACTGAAAAAATCTTTTAATAATGAGGAAGTAAGCGGCGTAGTTCTATATCCGGAGAAGATTGAAATTGCCATTAATGAACTCACGAGTAATGAAATAGGTTTTTCCGTACCGTCTGACGTGTTGCAAAAAGCTTCTATAATCGTTAATAAGAGATGATATGGAAGAGATTTTAATTGCTGTAGAAGTAGGACTGATATATAGCATAGTAGCTATAGGGATTTACCTTACATTTCGAATAATAGACTTTCCTGATTTGACATGTGATGGAAGTTTTATGAGTGGCGCTGCGGTATCAGGCGCTTTAATTGCAAATGGAGTTTCGGTAGTGCTAGCGACAGTTTCTGCTTTTGCTGTTGGAGTAGTAGTAGGGATTATTACCGGAATCTTACATATATATTGTAAGGTACAGAATTTACTTGCTGGAATACTAGTCGCTTTTATGTTGTATTCTGTAAATATGCGTATTATGGGGGGAGTTTCCAATATATCATTAGTAGGATATGATACGCTATTTTCTAATATTTCTCCAATCTTGGTATTATTATGCATTTTGGTATTTGTATTATGTACTTTTTCTTATGTATTAAATACCGATTTTGGATTATCTGCACGCGCAATAGGGTACAATAAAGCTGTATGTAAAACGGTGAATATATGCGTTAGTGGCGTTACATTGGCGATATTAGGGCTTAGCAATGGCGCAATAGCGTTAAGCGGAAGTTTAATGGCACAGTACCAGCAATTATGCGATACATCGCAAGGAATTGGTACATTAGTAGTAGGATTCGCAGGTATTTTCCTTGGAGAAAAGGTATTTAAAAGGAAGTCGGTAATTTTTTCGATACTTTCATGCATAGTTGGCTCTGTGATATACAGGCTGATTATTGCTTTTGCTTTGCATGTGGAGTTGCTGCATTTGGAAGTATACGATGTAAATCTGATTACCGGCGTTGTGGTGACAATAGTAATTTATCTCACAAAAGTACGTATATCGCATGATAAAGATAAGTAATGTCTGCTTAAAAGCGCACACTGATGATTACTCCATATTTCACAATCTCACAATCGATATTATGGAAAATGAATTCATTATGATTGTAGGTCGTAATGGTGTAGGGAAATCGAGTTTTTTGCGCCTTATAAATGGCGAAATAAAAAATTTTACCGGATGCGCAACAGTAGATGGACATAGTGTCAAATCAATGCATTCTTCTCAGCGAAAAAAGCTTTTTTCGTATGTAACGCAATATCCTGATAGTAATACCGTTAGCGATATGACAGTATTCGAGAATCTTAATCTTGCTTATATGCAAGGGAAAAGAAGAGGGATGAGATTATACAATACAAAGGAGAGGAGAAGCTTTTTTATGGAAAAGCTGAAAGAATTGGATATAGGTCTTGAGAGAAAGTTAAATCAATTTGTAGCTACTTTATCCGGAGGGCAGCGACAGCTTCTTAGTGTGGTAATGTCGTTACTTTCCGAATCTAAGATATTACTGATGGATGAAATAACGTCTGCACTTGATCCGAAAACATCCGATAACGTAATGAAACTCACAAGGAAAATTCTAAGAGGAAAGACAGTTTTAATGATAACGCATGACATGCATCATGCTATAGAATATGGAGATAGGCTGATTATTTTAAACGATGGTAGCGTAATGCATCAGTTCAAAGAAAAAGAGAAATCTTCATTGAAACCATTAGAATTAATCAAGCTTTTAGGAGAAGGATAATGCATCTGTTTTCAGAACTTATTTTCTTATGTTGATGCTTAAAAGCATAAGACAAATATATAATCAAGATGAATCTGAATGGATTTTTTTCCGAATTGTGGTATTATCAATAGTGTCGGATGGCGAAGCAGCTAACTGAAAAATGGAATTTACTGTGTGCATAGCATGTCAACATCTTCTAATAAAGTGGAATATATCATTATCTCAGATGCATCTGAAAACAATCTTAAAAAAGTCAGCGTAAAAGTACCGAAGGAGAAGTTCGTTGTTTTTTCCGGTGTTAGCGGCTCTGGCAAGAGTTCGTTAGCAATGGATGTGTTAAATGCAGAAGGAAAGAGGCTTTATCTAGGTCTTAGTACATATGCAAGGCAGTTTGAAGAGCAAGCAAAGCCTAAGCTTGGAAGTATATGCGGGATGGGCGCTCCTATTGCGATAGATCAAAAAGGATTCTCTAGAAATCCTCGTTCTACAGTAGCTACGATTACGGATATATACGATTTTTTGCGTGTGTTGTTTGCCTCTATAGGAGATCCGCATTCGCCCGCTACAGGACAAATAATAAAAAGACAAGCAGCAACTGAGGTAGTGGAAAAAGTGCTATCTTTACCTCCTGATTCGAATATTACATTTCATGCACTGATAGCGAAAAATCAAAAAGGAGATTTTAGAAAGGAATTAGCGCTTCTAAAGAAGAATGGCTATAGAAAATTTACTATAGATGGTACTCAGTATGACGTAGATCATTTACCTATACTTGAGTCAAATGTAGTGCATACTATCAAAGCTGTTATAGGTAATCTTTTTCTTTCCGAAGTATCATTAGCGGGAAAAAATAAAACAGCATATCATGGTTTAAAAGAGCAGATTTTTTCCTTTGTTAATACAGCTACGAGACTTAGTAGAGGAATATTAGAGTTACATATTGCTTCACCTGCGCAACAACCATATGAGATGATACTATCTCAAGGATTTTCTTGTCCAGTTTCCGGATTTACAATTGAAGAGCCTACTCCAAAGATGTTCTCGTTTAATGTGCCTCAAGGTACATGTCCAGAGTGCGATGGATTAGGTAAAGAATCCTTTTTCTCGAGAGAGTTAGTAGTGCCTCAGCCTCGTCTTAGTTTGATGGAAGGTGCAATACATCCATGGTCAGCAGAAAGTAAGATTGTACCAGAAAGTTTCCGTAAAAAGTGCGTACAAGTCTTTCGTGCATTATCTGAAAAATACTCATTCGATCTTGCAACGCCGTTTTGTGATTTACCACAGAAAGTACAGGATATTATTTTCGATGGTTCAAGAGGAGAACTTCTGAGAATTCAGTATAGTGATGGTACGAGATACACAATGATTGAAGAAGAGTTCGAAGGAGTCATTCCATTTCTTGAGAAAAGAGCAGATGCGCAGACAAATACGCATTTAGCAGATGAATTAACAAAGTATAGAGATGTGAGAAATTGCAAATGTTGTAAGGGATACAGATTAAATAATAAGGCACTTCACGTGAAAATTGCGGGGATACATATTGGCGAGTTGTGTCAGATGAGTATTACGGAAGCAATACAATGGTTCAAAGTATTAGATGGAAAGTTAGATGAAAAGAAAAAGCAGATTGCTGAGCAATTGATTGAAGAGGTTATAAAACGTCTGCTGCTGTTAGAAGAAATTGGTGTTGGATATTTAAGCTTAGATAGGCAAGCGCAAACTCTTTCTGGAGGTGAAGGGCAACGTGTGAAAATTACGCGACAAGTAGGTTCAAGTTTGAGTGGAATAGTATATGTTTTGGATGAGCCATGTGCCGGTGCACATGAACATGATAAACATAGGATCATAGATATTATATGTTCGCTGATAAAAATGGGTAATTCGCTTTTAGTAGTAGAACATGATTTGAATATTATCAGAAGAGCTGATTATGTAATTGATGTAGGGCCAGGCGCGGGAAAAGCAGGTGGCTATGTAGTGGCTACTGGTACTCCGAATGAGATTGCAGAATGTAAGGAAAGTATTACTGGTCTATATCTTTCAGGTGAGAGAAATATTGGCTGTCCAAGTATCAGAAGAACTCTCAATACTGATATGTTATCTATCTATGGCGCAACAGCATACAACATCAAAGATGTCGATATCGATATTCCGTGTGGAGTGCTTACGGCTATTACTGGAGTTTCAGGAAGTGGTAAGTCCACTTTCGTAGAACTCTTTTATAGAGCAATAAGTAATAAAATCAACGGAGTACTTACTAACTCAAGTTTATATAAGAAAATCACAGGAGTAGAAAATGTAGATAAAATAATAAGAATAGATCAGTCGCCAATAGGTAGAACGCCACGTTCAAATCCTGCGACATATATTAACGTGTTTACACAAATTAGAGAATTATACGCGAATCTTCCCGATTCTATCGGTAATGGTTATACCGCAGCGAGATTTTCATTTAATATCAAAGGCGGAAGATGCGAGGTATGCGAAGGTGATGGCGTGATTAAGGTAGAAATGTATTTTTTGCCTGATGTGTATATACAATGTGATGCGTGTGGAGGAAAACGCTACAATCAAGATACATTGCAGATAAAGTGGAATGGATACTCTATAGCAGATATATTAGAACTTTCTGTTGATGAAGCGATGGAAGCTTTCGCAAATGTGCCCGCAATAAGAGAAAAGATATCTTTACTACAAGAAGTTGGATTAGGATATATGCAGATGGGGCAATCAGCAACAACACTTTCCGGTGGTGAAGCGCAACGCGTTAAGCTGTCTAGAGAACTATCTAAAAGAGCACATATCACCACTCTCAGCTTAGAGAAAGGAGGAGAAGAATTCTCTAGAAGTCATACAGTATATTTGTTGGATGAGCCAAGCAAAGGATTACATCCAGAAGACGTTACAAAGTTGATTGCCACGATTAACAGATTAGTTGATAGAGGCGATACTGTAGTTGTAGTGGAACATAATATGAGTATTGTGGCACAGGCTGATTACGTGATAGATTTTGGCCCTGGAGGAGGCCCTAAAGGTGGTAAAGTGCTATGTGTAGGACGTCCGGAAGATATATGCAAGCATCCAGAGAGTGTTACTGGACTGTATTTAAGAGAGTATCTTAGTAGACTATCTCGCACGATAGAAGCGTGACTTTTTGCGAAAATGAGATTTGCAAATTAAAGCAGATCCATTTATCGCAGAACGTCGTGTATTTTAAGTACATTTGTAAGCGCTTGAAAAAGTCTAATATCTCAATCTTCTGTGTTTTGATTCTCTCTTGAGAAAATCTCCTAATAACTTTATTAGTGTTTCGATCGACTCTTTTAATTCTTTTTCTGTGTAAAGGGTATTAAGTGTATTTTCAGGATGATGTATTGAATTTCTTATGTAAGTATGTATCGTTACTTTTTCTGCTATTACTTCACCTTTCTTTGAATTGTACTTTTTCCATTCTTTCTCTGCGGGTGATGGTATATGCTCTCCTTCTTTAAGATTCTCTTTAAGTTCGGCAACTTTCTTGTCAAATTCCTCTGCAATAAATCTCTTATTCTTCTGCTCGTCATAAAATTGTTTCTCCAACTTACTATAAAGTGTGCCGTAAAGCTCATTGTGAAAATCTGTAGTAAATACGTCAAATGCGCGGAAAATTATTTCTTCTCGTGATGGAAAGGGAAGCAGAAGCTTTACTGCATCAGCAGTGACTGTTATCTCCTGTGACTCTCTTTTGAAGATGCGGAAGTATGGTTTTATAGGAGCATTTTGCCTTTCGCTTTTGTTTTCACCTTCAGTTTGTGGCGTGTCGTTATGGTGTTTTTCTGGCTCTTCTTTCTTACAGAATATCGGATGTATTAGCTCTGTAGAGTGAGTTGCGATGATTATCTGCTTCGTCTTTGATTCTTCGAGGAGTAATTCCATTAATTTTCTCTGTGCTGATGGATGTAAATGTAGTTCTGGTTCGTCAATTAAGTAAATAAGACCTGGCGTTTGTTCTGTCTCTTCTGTTTGTGCTGTTTCTTTCGTACTCTTTGCTGTGTTGTTTTGCGACATTTCTGCAATCTCTCGCAATATAAGCAACGCAATCATCATTTGAATACCAGATCCTAAGCTTGATATATCTATTTGTGATAGTGACTTCTCAGCGCGTGATGTGATAGATGCATTCGAAAACGGCTGTAAGAGATTGAACGGTGAGATATTTATATTTTTGACTTCTTCATTATTTGGAAAATACTTCTGCAATTCATCGAATGCGCGGCGTAACTGAATGTGGCTCTTTTCAGTACTACCTTCAGAAAGTAGCGTTTTTAGCTCATCTGCATACTCGCAGTAACGTTCTGATAGCGAAATATTCATAAATTTTAATGCATACTGCAGTAGCTTAAGCTTTTTTTCCGCCTCATCTCCTGTGAGAGTGGCGACGCATTTCTGTAGCGAATCATCATCGGCAGGATCTTCTTTTATCGCCAGCTTTCTCTGCCTTCCATCATTTTTTATGAGAGTGGCGACGCATTTTTGTAGCGAATCATCGCCAGCAGATGCTATCATCATCAGTAAGTTTATACAGTACGCTTGATATTGCCTTCCTCTCTCATCTTTTTTATCTTCTTCACCTTTTTTACCTTTTTCATCTTTTTCATCTTTAAAGGCATTCTCTTTGCGTTTTTCCAATATTTCGAAGAATTCTTTTAGAGGCCTTTCATGCCCAGAAAAAGTTTCTTTTAATTCTTCTACTAGAGCTTTAAGTGTCTCTTCATTGTCGGCAGTACTGTCATGTCGTTCGTCAGCATTAGTGCCATTTTGCTTAATATTTCTTAAGAAGCGCCAATTTAGTTCATCTGTTATTTTCTGAAATGCCGTTCTATATCCTGTACTTGATATTTCTTTCGCTCTATCATGCTTAAAGAAGAAAATTTCCACTTTTTTTTGTAGTTCAGATTGCGAAGTTTCATCCGTTCGGTTGAACTGTTCTTCCTTTGTCATATGTTTTTTTTCATCTGACATTAGCTGTACTATAAATGGTGCCGTAAATGCTTTTCTAGAGCCCTTGTCTCTTGCGCTAATTCCAATTGAGTATTCCTTCGCTTCGTTCGTAGAAGCTCTAAGCACAATTGATTTGCTGTAATCAGAAAAGTCGTTGACATCTAATTTATTCTGCAAGGAGAAGTAATTTAATGTTAAGTATTCGATAGCCTCTAGTATTGCAGTTTTTCCTATGCCGTTATTTCCAATAAGTACCGTAAGTCCGGAGCCTTTTTCTTTATTATTAGGCACGTTAAACTCGATTGAAATCTCTTTCGCGAAGCATTTATAATTTGTTATTTTAAGTTCTTTGAGGAAAGTACTCATTTTTCGCTATTTATGAGAAGGAAAATGCTGCACTTTCTCAGTATAGAAATGTTTCCATTTGTGTCCATATTAAATAAAATTTTCTTAATTGCCAAAAAGTAGCACGTGGTACCAGCTTATTTTTTTCTAGCAATCATCAATCCATCACAAGTTGGAATAATAGTTGTGTCGAATGCGTCGTTAGTACAAACATGTGAGTTGAAAGCATCTATAGCATTTCCAACATTAGAGGTGTTAGAGTGAAATGATGTAACATTATCCGCTACGAATAGTCCGCCTTTTTTCAAGTATTTCGACGTAGTTTGAAAGCAGTGCATATACTCTGATTTAGCACCATCGCAGAATACAAAGCCGAAATTAACTCCAAACTCTGCTAGAAGTTTTTGAAGATTGATATCTCTTTCTTCTTTAGATTTACCATCGTTTAGGTATAACTTTACCTCGCACTTAAAATTGTACTTCTCAAGATTATTCTTAGCGATTGCAAGTCTCTCATGTGATTTTTCCACGGAAATCAGAGTACTACCATGTTGCATACCTGCTGCTAACCATGCGGTGGAATATCCAACGAATGTGCCAATTTCTAGTGCAAAAGTTGGTTGCTGTGTTGCGATTAGCCATCGCAGTATAGAGCCTTCTACGGCTGTAATTTGCATATGTTGAAGTTCAGTAGGCGCTGAGTTTCTAATTTCCTCGAAATGATCTTCTGAAACGTTTTGAATAAACTTTGAGATATATTCGTACTGAGATGACGAAGACGATCTGATTTTTGACATGAAAACATCATGAAATTAGCTTGTAGTATTCCATAGTAAAGTTGTGATTGATTATTTACTATAATCCTCTTATTTCTGCTGAAAATTGATCTTTTGAAAAGGCGATAATTTCTCCAAGAACGGAGTCAATTTCTTCAGTAGAGAGTGTACCGTCATCTTTCTGCAATTCAAATTTTATACCAAAATATTTGATATCCGACATTTGTGATTGATATATGTCAAACAATTTTATCTCCTTGATAATGCTGAAGTTCTTACAAAAGGAATGTAATTTCTGCACTACGAAAGCAGATTCTATCATAGAAGTAACTCCAAGAGATAAGTCTCTTGTTGCTTTCTGAAATTCTGAAAAATTCTTTTTATCGCTTATAGTATTAGTTTGCAAATTGCATAATTTTTCGTAGAAGATTTCAAATAGAAATATGTCGACATCGATCTCATATTGTTCTGCTATCGTTGGATGTAATGCACCGCAGTACCCGATTATGATAGAATCTTTTACTATCGCTGCGCTTTGGTAAGGATGATAGTATTGTGGCGCGCCTGTATTGCGTACCTCGCAGTTATAATGCAGCATATCGCCGTCTTTTAATAAGGACTGCGCAAGATTCATGAATTTACCGATGACTGCCATTATATCATCTCTTATATCGAAAAAATCATACTTTCTATGAGAATTACCGCCAATTCTCATGCCACTGATCATTTTACATTCTTGTTTTTGTTCAAAAACGTTTCCTATTTCGAAGAGTGACATATTCTTGTTATCTCTGCTAAGATTTTTCACTATCATGCTCAGCATGCTAGATGGAATATTATGCCGCATTATGGCAAAGTCCTTATTAATAGGATTCAGTATTTCGAGTGGATCATTATTATAAAAAAACTCACTTATTTCTTTGCTTATAAAGCTCCACGTGATAGCTTCATTCAGACCGCGTGCGAGTAATGTTTTTCTTACTGTTTCTTCATTATTATTCGTAGTTGCAGCGAGATACTCAGAAGTTAATTGTACGTTAATACCTTCGAATTTCCCTGAGATATTATCTAAATTCAGAAATCTAACTATCTCTTCAACTACATCCTCAACATGTGAAATATCACTTACTCTATAGTACGGTACGAGTAGTTCAAATTCGTCCTCCTTAACATTTTTTATGTGAAAACCAAGCGGATTAAGAATATCGAAAATTGTCTTTTTAGATAATTTTACTCCCGTGATACTTTCAATCTCTGTAAGTGAAAATGAGATCGTCTTTTTAGGAGATTCGTGCGTTTTATATTCTACGCTTTGCATTCCTTCTACGGAGAAGTGAAACTCTTTTTTGAGAAAGTTTACAAACTGATTGATAGCAGATTTTCGAAAAACACTTTCTTCATTATCTTGATATTCATAGCAGGCTTTTTTTCCAATGAAGCGCAAAGATGCGTCACTTGTTATACCTGTTGAATTAGCAATTTTTTGTACGACAGAAGGTGCAAATTCTGCAATTTCCACAAGAATATTACAAGTATTAGATGTGACCTTTGTACTATCTACTCCTATGATGCCAGGAAGTGCAATAATTTTATTTTCATCCGTTATGATGCAGTCGATAGCATCGTACTCTTTGCCGTTTAAAGCTTTGAATCTTTGAGGCTTTTCGATTTTTTTTACGGAAATTTTCCCTGATATTGTTGCTGCATCATACATGTGTATCGGAATGCCGCTTTCCATCATGAAGAAGTTTCCTACATCGACGATTGGATTATCAGTAGCTGCTTTCATGCAAAACATAAGCAATCTTATGTCATGTATTTTGAAGCTTCCTTGAGGTATTACGCCATTCTTTAATGATATTACGGTAAAACTTTTGCACGTCTCTCTATCGACTTCGTGAATTTTTGATATCTCATTCGCTTCGACTATGTCATCAATTCCAAAATAAGAGGATACTTTTTGATATTCATCGTGTAATTTGATTAATCCTGCAGTATTCATCTCTCTTAGTAAACCGATCATACTCAAACAATCGCTTCGTCTATTTGGCAGTACCGAAATCTCTATCAATACATCGTCGATATCAAGTAACTTTACTAGCGGTGTGCCTATGTCAATATGATCATTGACTATCACAATACCATCGATGCTATCTTCCATTTGCACTTTCGTCTCAAAGGCAAATTGAGGAATACCGAGTTCTTCTATACTGCATAACATGCCACTACTTTCTACGCCTCGAATTACCCTTTCTGTAATAGTGAAATCAGCGGAGATGACTGCGCCTATTTTAGCGACGATCACTTTGCCTTTTCTAACATTACTTGCGCCGCAAACGATTTGCTTTGGCGGTTCATTTCGTGAAGTGAGAACTGAGCATATTGCTAAGCTTTCAGCATTGTGATGCCTTGTGCATTCAATGACTTCTCCTACAACAAAGTTATCGTACAATCTTTTATACTCCTCTCGTATTTCACACTCGAATCCGATGCGGCTTAGCCGATCTATTAATTCATCGTGTTGTACGAGAAGATCTCCATACTTCTTTAACCAATTCAATGTCAACAGCATGGTAGTCTCGAAGTTTACATTTACTAAGTGCTGATATCGTAATACTTAGCTTTTGCAGAACACAATTGCAATAATTACCAATATGGTATAATCTTCCGCAGTTATGGAAGCTTTATAGTATAAGTGCAATAAGATTATGTCATCGAATGAATTGACGACGATTTTAGTGAATCTCGGCCCTTTGGTAATTATAATATTGATGTTTTGGTTGTTCATTGTGAGACCGCAACAGAAGAAGGCAAAAGAACATCAAAAAGCGGTAAATGAAATGAAGCAAGGTACTGGTGTGATATTTGCAAATGGTATTAGAGGCGTTTTTCTGAGAAGAGAGGGAGAGAAGTTTTTAATGATTGAAATAGCGAGAGATGTTGTAGTAGGGGCGATTGCAGAGTCAGTAACGCATATTATTACTGATGATGAATCTTACAAGAATGATCAGACTGTGAAAGTTGAACAACGCGATAAAGCGAAGATCGCTGTAAAGAAAGAAGGAGAATTTACTAGAAGAAAGCCAAGATTTAGAACGAATAATAATAAGTAGTTTTACATAATTCTGTCTTATATAGCGTTTTGCCCCCTCTATTCATAGACAGTATGTATCAAATTTTCGCTTTAAACAGCGATTTATACTCCTTTGTATTGTATCGTGATGTATTTTTGATTACTCTCTAAGATATTGAGAAAATTGCATATTTAGTATGGAAAATACTCTTGTACCGATCGTTATAGAAAAATCAGGCAGAAGTGAAAGAGCTTTTGATATTTACTCAAGATTACTAAGAGATAGAGTAGTATTTGTAAACGGGCAGATTGAAGATCACATGGCTTCTGTTATAGTTGCGCAATTGCTGTTTTTAGAATCTGAAGCATCTGATAAGCCTATATCGATGTATATCAATTCTCCTGGTGGTGTAGTGACGGCAGGTATGGCTATATATGATACAATGCAATTCATTACGTCAGATGTGATGACAGTATGTATAGGGCAAGCTTGTTCTATGGGTTCGATGTTATTAGCTGGAGGTGCGCCAGGAAAACGGTATGCATTAAAAAATTCAAGAATTATGATACATCAGCCGTTAGGAGGCTATAGAGGACAAGCTACAGATATACAGATTCATGCTGCTGAAATGGCAAAAATAAAAAAGCTTTTGATTCAGCTATATGCGAAACATACTGGACATAGTGAAAAAGTTTTGTTCAATGCAATGGAAAGAGATAATTTTATGTCAGCGGACGAATCTATGAAATTCAACATAGTAGATAAAGTGTTGGAAAGTAAAAGCGGACTTCTCTTGTAATTGCTTTCTGAGAGAAGCGAGTGATGAGACTTTCGCTATTCTGTTATTTTCCTATGCAGAAATTGCTGAATATGTTGTCAAGTATTTCCTCTACGTCTACTTCGCCGATTAATAACGCGAGAGATTGCGCAATCTCTCTTATTACGTGTGCCTTGATGTCAAGGTATGCATTTTGAAGAGTTATGTATTCTTCTATTTTTGCAAGGGTGTTTTTTATAATATTCAGCTGACGGAGATTGCTTGTAAGAGTGAGTTCATCGTATTCAATGTACGTTTTCTCGAGGAGACTCACTAATGTATGCACTTTTGTAGCAGTTTTAGCAGAAAACGTGATAGCATGCACTTCCACATGATTCTTTACGCGTGCTTTTATCGCTTCGATTATATCTGTGTTGTATTCTTGAGTACAAGATAAGTCGCTTTTATTATATAGAAGTACTACTTTCTGTAAAAATTCTATCTTTTCTAAAGATATCTTAGATTCTATTTGTTGATATTGGTCTGTAATGTCAGCAGTTGTATCTATGACGATAAGTACTATGTTTGCCGATGTTACGCACTCTACTGCTCGATGCATGCCAAGATTTTCGATAATATCCAAGCTTCCGTCTCTAAGTCCTGCTGTATCATAAAATGTGTATTTTATGCCGTTAATTTCTTTTGATGCAGAGATGATATCTCTAGTTGTACCTGAAATATCAGAAACTATAGCGATATCTTCATCAGTAATAAGATTGATGATGGAAGATTTTCCTACATTCGGTACTCCGATCACAATTACTTTTATTCCTTCGAATATAGCACGACATTCATTACTACGCATATAATGTGCTTGCATATCATTTCGTAAGCTGAAAATTGCATGTTCTACGGACATTAGCGCTTCTTCCGGTACTTCTTCTGAAGAAAAATCTATTAGTGCTTCCATCTTATACATACACTCTATGACTGCGGCACGCCATCGTTTATATGTCTTATGTAATTTACCTGACATTTGTGCCAGTATCGTACGTCGCTGCATGCTTGTTTCTGCTTGCAGAAGCTCGGATAATGCCTCTACATCCGATAATGACATTTTACCGTTTTTAAAGGCGCGTTTCGTGAATTCGCCTCTTTCAGCTTCTCTTAAAAAGGGTATTTTCCCTAATTCTTCAAGAATTCCATTAATAACCGCTACACTGCCATGTACGTGAAATTCTACTACATCCTCTCCTGTAAATGTATTAGGCGCTAAAAAATACACGCACATACAGTCATCGAGTTGTGCACCGTCAAATTGTGAAAAGAGCTTTGTTCGAAAAAGTACTCTAGCAGTTGAACTCACAGTACATTGAAGTAATTTTATTGCTTCGATAGCACGTTCTCCAGTAATTCTAATAATAGCAATGCCTGACTTTCCAAATGGGGTAGAAAGTCCGTAAATTGTATCATCCATTATACAATCATATTACTATGTTTTAGCAAACGACAGAATTGTAACAAAAGATGCGCCATTGTTTAATAGTAAGCTTGTGCATTGTTGCATTGTAGCGCCGGTTGTCATGACATCATCTATTAACAGCACATGTTCATTTTTTATGCGATGTAATAACTTCTTGTTGATTGTGAAAGCACTTTTTACATTTTCCACTCTCTCTTTTTCTGATAGATTTTTCTGTATTTTATTATATTGCTTTATAAGAATATTAGCTAAATACGGCTTTTTGATGGATAAACTAATATCCTTTGCCATTACAGCTGCATGATTATATCCTCTCTGACGAATTGCGCTGCTATGCATCGGTACTGGCACTACTAATGAAGTCATCTCAAATCTTTCTCTATGTATGAGAAATATCCTAGAAAGCATGCGATGAATGAAGTATTGCGCATTGTTCTTAAATGACATCATCAGATTAATTACAACGTGAGTATATAAAGTAATGCATATTACTGTATATCTCTCTCTGTTTTCATATAACTCTTCAAATGGAATGAATACCTCTTCTTTGTTATTTTGTTTTAAGTGTTGCTTCTCGCATAAACAGTAAGATGGACTATTATATTCTGTGATCTCTCCGCAATACTCACAATGTGAATTCCATATAAAATGGACGTTATTCCAACAATCAGCGCATAAAGTATCATACTCTAGTACTTCAGTTTTACAGCACATGCACGATGGTTGACTGATGAAAGTCGAAAGAAATCGTATTATTCTCAGCAGAGGGTAAAACATTTTGATGACTAATACTTCAGCTTTAAAATTTTAGTACCGATCGAAGTATGGTAATGTATGAGGAAATTGCAATGCTGAGATTTTTATGCTTATGATAAGCTTGTTATATAAAAAAAGAGACAATGAAGAAAAAACTTGAGTACGGTAAGTTATATCCGAGTATAGTACGGCTTATGATTACTGATGCATTGAGAATGATAGAGGAGAAAGAAAGTGCTTTAGATTTTTGCATTCATCTTACATGTGATACTTATCATCGTGGTGTAGTAGTATCGTCTGTTTTGAGAGAGAGATATCCATATGAAGTGCAAGTTACATTACAGCCGCCATGCAAGGATTTTAAAGTCTCTCATGAAAAACTTTCCGTAACTGCTGCATTTGATGAATTAACGGAGCATGTAGTTATTCCACTAGCAGCTTTGAAACGATTCGAAGATGTTATTGCCGGTATTAGCGTTGATTTTGAAGCGCTAAGAAGCATCGATAAAAGACCAGCTAATTACCAAAGCGATATAGATACAAGTGTTTTGAATCGATTTACCGATAGCGATGGAGTAGCCATATTAGATGCGAGGAATATTTTCATCAAAACACGTTAAATTTTCATCAAATTGATGAATTTGTTGTATCTTTCAAGCCAGGCAATTTCGTTTTCATGAAGCATCGAGTATTCTATGAGAGTCGCATCGAATGGTATTATGGTAAGAGGGATAAAACACATATAAGAATCATGTATCTGTTCTTGTAGCATGCTCTTTTCAGTTGTAGATAGAGATGCGCACTTTTTCACATAGTAGAGATTCTCTATTCTGATTCCATACTTTTGCGGAAAGTACAGTGCTGGCTCTATCGATAGTATTGTGTTTTCTGTAATAGCTTCATTGCAGTTTGACGATATGTAGTACGGCCCTTCGTGTACATTTAAAGCGAAGCCAACGCCATGCCCGGTAGAATGTTGATAATCAAGATGCTGCTGCCATACATGATATCGTGCTAATGAGTCTAACTGCGCGCCAGTAGTACCTTTAGGAAAAATAGCGCTTGCAAGCATGATGTGAGATTTTAGTACGAGAGTGAAATGTTTCTTTACTTCTATCAAATCGCTTTCAGAGAATTTTCCATTAGTAGATTGCACTAATATAGTACGTGTTACATCGGTAGTGCCGCACGTATATTGAGAGCCTGCATCTATGAGATACAGATTATACTGATTATTATAAGCAGTGCTAGAAGGAGAAATATCAGAGGAAAATTTGTGATTATAATGAGGCATTGCAGCATTTTCATTAAGTGCTGAGATCGTTGAAAAGCTTTCTTTAATGTAGTGTTGTTGTGCGGATTTGTATTTATGAAGAGCGTTCGAAAAGTCTTCTTCGATAGTAGCATTGCTACCATTGAAAGTGCTGACAAACTCGAAAAACTTGTCAAACGCTATAGCATCATTTTGATGTGCTATTTTTATATTTTCTAATTCTTCCTGCGTTTTTATCGCCTTTAGTTTTCTTGAAGCATCGATAGTATCGAGAAAGATTTCAGAATATTCGGCGTTATGTGTTATAGTGGCGAATTTGTTGTACAAGTTAGTGGAGAGAGAGCGATATTCTATTTCTATTTTAATATTATTTTCCGCTAAAGTGATAATGCTTTGCGGTAACTCTGATATATGTTTGATATCATACAAGATATTGAAAATGTCAGTTGTATTATTGTTTTGAAAGAGGATATCTTTTTTGTCATATTCGGCAGGCATTACTAACAGTATGCCGTTTAATGCCATGCTATATCCATTCTCGGTATCTCTAATGCCTAGTAGCCATGATACAGATTCTGTAGATGAAATAAGCTTTGCATTTTTCACGCTTCGTATTTGTGCAATTCTGATATCTGCTTTGTTATTCAGTAAAAGTATGTCTTTTTTAAATTGATCTCTGTGTTCAAAGGCGCGTAATACATTATCTGGTATTGCTACAAATTCGAATTTAGAAAAATTCTGATAAGAGAAAAGTTCATTGATAGTAGTATTATGATCGTCGTACCATACTATAGCCTGGTCTTGAAGTAGTAATAAATTCAGCGTCTCAAAAAGAGAAGATGTCATTATACTGCGTACTATTACGTGCGATAGATGTTGAAAGTGTTTTTCCGCATACGATAGATATCTTCCATCTACCATTACGATAAGTTCTTTCTGTGTAACAAGAAGAATATAATTCGAAGATTGAAAATTTATGGTATGAGAAACAATATACGGTAGGATATAGCTTTGTGCGGATGAAAAAACGTCGTCCTTCTTATTTGTAATAATTGCACAATCAACACAATGATGTTGCATTTTTTTTCTGAACGAAGATAGAAAGTTTTCCATATTGAGTATGAGAATTATTTTATTTGCCAAAGATTTAAGTTCAATTTTTCTATTAAAGCGATATGTTTTTGCTTTTCTTCTTCTGAAAGAGCAATTTCTGTTACGTTATATGCATCAATAGATGTTTCCGGACGCACTGTTCTCGTAAGAAAAATTTCATTTTGCGTTGGCGCCATCATGTTCATAAAAACACGTGCTAAGAGAGTGACGTCTATAAGAGCGCCATGCTTTTCTCTTTCATCTAGCGAGATGGAGAATCTTTTACATAAAGCATCTAAGGAGTTTTGCGCCCCGGGGTACTTTGCGCGTGCGATTTGTAGTGTGTCTATTACTCTGTCGTAAGACAATTGCACTTTATTCGGCATCTGCCCAAGTTCATGATTCAAAAATTTGATGTCGAATTTTGCATTATGGATTACTAGTACGGAATCTTCTATGAAAGCTAAAAATTCGTCTGCGATCTTCGAAAATTCCTTGTACTGTTTCAGAAATTCGGCTGAAATACCATGAATTCTAAAAGCTTCCTCCGATATTGTAACGTTAGGATTAACATACGTATGAAAGGATTGCCCAATAGTTTTACGATCTAAAACTTCGATGCATGCAATCTCTATTATCTTATCGCCATTCTCCGGATTTAGACCTGAAGTTTCGACATCCAATACTATTTCTCTCACTGCAATTCTTTCCAACCCGTTCTTATAACAATTCTATTTAAAAATACCATAAACATCGCATTAGCAAATACATTAATGAAAGTAATGAGACAATCTAGCAATATGTATAACGCTGTGATAGTTGAGAGTTCTCTCTCTCCATATCCGAAGCAATGCTGAAGAATTGGTAACATTACTATGATACCGCCGCCTGGTATTGCCAATACTGAGAATTTTGTTATGACGAAATAAATGGTAAAAACGATGTATGAGTAAAGATCTATTGGTGGAAATCCATACATTTTCCCTACTATAAAACTGATAATTGGTATTGTAATACAATCTCCTACAAGATGATTATTAATACTTATTGGAGTGGCTATTTCAGCAATATTGCAAGCGTTGTACTTCTTTTTGAGAGTTTGTAGTAACGCTGGTAATGTTATCATGCTGCACATGCTTATTCCTCCAAGTAGCGCAATTGGTATTACTTTACCTATGAATTGAAACAGTTCGTCAGGATCTCTAAAACATATCACGCTTATCGCAGACAAATATATACCGTACGTAATGAGTAGAAATACTATTGCGTTAGGAAAGTTTGCCGAAAGTGTGGTAAGTAATCCATCATGTTGTAATTGTGATATTGCGCCTATTACGTAAGGAGGGATCATACATCTTATAAAGATGAAAAAGCCTTTTAAAGCGATATCTAATCGTTCTATTATTTTATCACCACCTCTATTTTTGACAAATATTCCTATAACGATGCCGAGTACTATCGTTAAGCTTATAGGAATAAATCTTGGTAACGTCATACGATAAAGAACATTCAATTTTTCAGCATTACCAATATTCGTTGTAGCTATGAATGTGGTGTTTATCATGCCTTTGAAGATGTATGCTGCAAGCGTATTGAGAGTGTTTGATAATATAATGAATGCTATTGTAAGCGCTACAAGCCTTGTCATATTCATACCTATTTTTGCAGTATTTTTGACAAAAAGGGTGATTACTCCAAATGGTAATACAAATAATATAATCTCTTTTGCATTTATGCTGATCGTATATAACATCTCTTTGAGATGTATCGACATATGCTTTCCGTCATCCAATACTATAAAAATAATTGTGAGGAAAAAGATTAGCTGAAATATTCTATTCATTATACTTTGTTACTAACTATAGACGAGGCAGGTTATACTATTTTTATAAAAATTTAAATTATATAAATGCACATGATATTGTCGTTTCAATCGCACGTCTGTTACGGGTATGCAGGTAATAGCGCTGCTACCTTCATTTTCCAAAGATATTTCTTGGAGACAATTATAGTACATACGGTATATTTTACTAATCATACTGGCTATGGAAAATCATTCGGTAAAATCGTTTCTCATGAAGATATAAAAACTGTTTTAGATGGTTTATGGACGATGGGATTTTGGCAAAATATCGATGCTGTTGTATCAGGGTATATCGGTTCTGAAATGAATGGCAACGCCTTGCTTGAAATGATAGAAAAATCCGCAGAGAATTCATTGAAAATACCTGTATTTATGGATCCAGTAATGGGAGATGTCGGAAGAGGAGTATTTGTTAAAGATGATGTTGTAAGCTTCTTTAAAAAGAATGTTTTAAAATATGCCGATGTAATTACTCCTAATCAATTTGAAGCTGAATTGCTGTCAGAAATGAAGATAGAAAATATGGAAGACGCGAAGAAAGCTGCTGTGCGTTTGTATAATGGAATGAAAAGTAGAGATAGTCGAAGATTAGTGATAATAAAAAGCATTTTACATGATGTAGGTAACGAATTATCAAATCTTATGTTTAATGGTAGTGAGTATTTTGTGATCACTACCAAGTCGTATGATTTCGCAATGCACAATATGCGCGTACCAGGTGGATTTGGTGATGTTTTCATGGCTTTATTTTCAAGTCATTATATTACCACGAAAGACGCAGTAGCTGCGCTAGAAAATGCTACAAATAGTATTTTTGAAATTACAGAAAATACCTTTCAAAAGAAAAGAGGGGAATTAGATATTATTGGCTGTCAGGAGAAAATTGGAATGATGCGGAAGAGTAATAAGTTTGTGGTGAAAAAGATGTAGAACATGAAAAATGATGGTGCTATCATGATAGGTAAATACTTTTTGTTTGAGATTCATTTCTAGTGGCAGTAGTTGTAAGATTTGCACCGTCTCCAACGGGCTACATACATGTTGGAAATGCGCGTGCTGCGCTAATTACCTGGCTGTTTGCGCGTTCGCATAAGGGGTATATGTTGCTAAGGATTGATGATTTGGACGTTACTCGCTCAGAGGAGCGTTATACTGAACAAATAATTACTGATTTGTCTTGGCTTGGCATAGATTGGGATTATAAATTTACTCAGACTTCGCGGAGAAGTAGATATCAAGAAGTTGTGCAGATGTTGTATGCAAGTGGCTTCCTGTACAAGTGTTATGAAACTAAGAGTGAGTTACAGGCTAAGAAAGAGAGAAATTTAATAGAGAAGAAGCCACCAATCTACGATAGAGAATCGCTGTATCTCACTGATGAACAGAGAAGTGAATTTGAAGCTGCTGGTAGAAAATGTTACTTTCGTTTCAAGATACCAGATGATATCGAAATCACCTGGATGGATGAAATAAAAGGTGAAATTTCCGTTCCTAGTAATTCTTTGAGTGATCCAATAGTGATGACTGCAGATCAGCACCCGCTATATAATTTTGCATCAGTCGTAGACGACTACGATTATGGAGTGACTCATATCATTAGAGGAGAAGATCATCTGACCAATACCGCTTTTCAAATACTGTTGTTTAAGGCATTAGGTGCGATTGAAAGGAAAGAAGAGAGCAGAATTACCGATGACGTGATGTTGAAGCATAGAAAGTTTTGCTTACTGAAGCAGCAAGAAGGTAGTTTATCGAAATTCAAAGAAGTAGATTGTAGGTATAGACCGCAAGAAGACTTTCAGTCTTTCAATGACGGAAGAAAAAACAAAGATATTCCAGTTTTTGCACATCTTTCATTATTTTATGGACATGATGCTGAGATTTCGAAACGTCTTGGAGGATTTGATATAAAAGGTTTAAGAGAGGATGGCATTCATCCGATGGCTATAAATAGTTTCTTAGCAAAGATTAATACTTCAATGACGATAGATACTTCTATGTCATTGAATGAGTTGATTAATGATTTTGGTATAGAATGTTATAATAAAAGTAATGTTTGTTATGACAAAAGTAATCTTATATCTCTAAATGCTGCTTTATTTCGCAACATGAGTAATGATGTTTTTATACAAGCTTTCCGAGAATATCATGATATGTGTATGAAAAATGGTATTGAAAGAAGTGTACAGAATCATGCTTTAGTTGAAAAAGTAGAGAGTGATAATGATATGCTATGGAGAATTGTGAGAGAAGAAGTTAATACATTTCCGGATGTATATGAATGGCTAGTAGCGCTGTATGGAAGTGCAGAATCACAACTATCTTCTATCGATAAAGAATTCGCGGATAAAGCATTGGCATTAATGCAGAAGTATGAGTCTTTTGATGAGGAGAAAGCAAAAGTATTCACACATGAGTTAAAAGATGCTGTAGGTTTGGATAAAATGAAGTTTTTCAAAGCGTTCAGACATGCTTTAATAGGAAGAGAAGTTGGCCCTGAAGTATGGAAGATCCTTGTAGCGCTTGGTAAGCAAAGAGTGCAATATAAGCTTGAATCGATTTAGTAGATGAGTGTATGTAGATTATGTGTGGATGACGACAGTGTTGGAGAGAGGATTGATACATTTATATTTCACAATATTGAAGCACTTTCGGCATATGATAATGTTCTCTATTCGAGAAATTCAGTACAGAATCTAATTGCATATGGATGTGTATCATGTAATGAGAGCGTCATTCTCAAATCATCTTACAGAGTTAGAAAAAACGATGTAATACAAATTTCTTTTACGGCAAAAGATTACGCTGCAAATATAGTCACTGCAAAGAAAAGTATAAATGATGTTTTTGCAGAATATGATATACGGCTGCTTTATGAAGATGAACATTTTCTTGCTATAGATAAACCAGCTAACCTTGTAGTGCATCATGGTGCTGGAACTTCCAAGCTTATTACTCTAACTGATATATTATCTCATGTTGCAGATTTGCAATTATCTTTTAATGAGTCTTTTCGTGCAGGTATAGTGCATCGCTTGGATAAAGATACAAGCGGAGTAATGCTTATTGCCAAGACAGAAGTATTTCATAATAAAATTTCCGATAAAATACAGAATAAAGAAGTAAGGAGAAAGTACATATGTTTTGTTCATGGTATGCCGATTCCTCCAGTAATGAAACTTACGAGTTATATTGCGAAAGATAGATGTGCAAGTAGTGTAAAGATGAAAAGTACAGATGATGAAAGTGGAAAATACGCTGTTACAAATTATCGGCTATTAGGAAGTATATTTGATGTACTGAGTGCGATTGAATGTGAATTAGAAACGGGTCGTACGCATCAAATTAGAGTGCATATGAGTGAGCATGGACATCCTATTATAGGAGATCTCATATACTCAAAGGAGAGATGTATAAAGCACCTTATTATGAAACTACAGAAGTGCGCGAATAAAAGTGATATGAGTGATATGAATGCTACAGAAATAATAGATGAGACGATCAATGAATTAACAAGAGTAAGAAGACAGCTTTTACACTCAAAAGCGATATCTTTCGTACATCCGATTACTCATCAACACTTGATAATAAAAGCGCAACTAAGAGACGATATGCTAAAACTAGCTACTTGTACAATTTCGCCATCGTATAGCGAATTTTAGAAGAATATGTAAGCAATCTAAGTGCTAAAAGAGTATATAAGCTTATTCTGAGAAGGTATGCGATTTGTGGATATAAAGTATCTCTTGTAGGTGGTATAAAATCGGTAGAAATTGTGCATTCTTTATCTATTTCAGTTTCTTTTATTACGTCTCCTAGCGGATTGATAATGCCGCTAATGCCATTATTGGATACTCTGATTACAGATTTTCCATATTCTAAAGCTCTAGCTATTGCATGTGAAAAATGTTGTTGCATTCCGATAGTGCCAGAACACCATATGTCGTTTGTGATGTTTAATATGACGTCTTCATCTCCTTTAGTATTATTGAGGTAGTAGCGATCAAAAATGATTTCATAACATATATACGGTGCGACTCTTATATTACCTCTTTCCATAACGATTCGACTACTGCTAGTGCCTACTGTGTATTCTTCAATGTTTATGGATACAAGAGGATATACGGACTGTAGCATGAATTTTAGCGGATTATACTCTCCAAATGGCACAAGAGTGCGCTTATCATATATTGTTTTGATTCTGCCTAAATGATTTGCATATATCATAGAATTGTAATGCATATACCGTATATGCTGATCTTTTTGGTATTTTATATACGTATCTGCACCAACTATTAGATCGAATTTATTTTGCAGATATTCCATACATTCTAGAAATGGTGTATCTTTCGATAGCAAGAAAGGGAAAGCGCTTTCAGAGAAAATAACAATATTATGATTGTCGGTATTATTTTTCAGTGCCGCGTGTATTGCGCTATTGAATTTATACAATAACTCATAATTTGATACATTAACGCCTTTACGATTATTTAGTTGTATAATGTGGATCTTAGCATTTTGAAGTAAATTAGTATGATTTTCTTCATATTGCGATATACCTGCATGATTCAATAAGAGTGATGAAATTAGCAATCCTATTATGAGCATGCATGCTTTACTCTCTTTTTTATTAAGCAAGCCGAAAAGCAAAGCTGGTATAAAAATTGAGAAAAATATCACTAATAATCCACTTCCCCAACTTCCTACCGATGAGAGAAATTGTCTAAGAAGTCTATTACCTAGTAGAGTATGACTAATCGGATTCCACGGAAATTTTACGCAAATAAAGTGTCTGAGATCTTCAAACGCTACTGATAGAAGGCTGAATGTTGCTATCGCGCTAATTGTTATTTGTTTAGAATCTTTCGTTACACGTCTCTCAAAATAGTAAAAGGTAGCGGTACATAGCCCTTGAAATAAGGCTAATGCAGGAATAGCTATTGTAAATAATCCGGCAGCAAGTAAATAGCATATCAATTTTTGTTCCGGTATTGCTAAGAATGGCGGTTCTTTTATCCACGATAGACTGATGTATAGATATCCTAAGTTGAAAAAGAAGCCACTTTTAAATGCCTCGATGCAGCTTCGATCGTAAAAATAAACGCAGCAAAAGAGCGTGAAAAAACTTAATGGAGTACTTGTAAGAGAATAGTATGGTGCAAATCCGAGTATCAGTAATATGCCAGCAGTAAAGCATATTATATATCTTATGTAATTTATTCTATTTCTCATATATTTATACCGATGTTATGTTTGTGCGCATTTCCAATGCTACTTTCAAAGTACTTTCATCCATATAATCCAAGTCTCCTCCCATTGGTATGCCGAATGCGATTTTCGATATTTTAATATCCTGATTATTCTTACTTATAGTATTCGATATATAATGCGAAGTGACCTGTCCATCTAGTGTTGCACCTATACCAATTATTATCTCTTTTACCGATTTATCAGCGATTCTATGAAGCAATTGTTCTATCGGTAATGATGCAGGAGTAACGTTATTAATTGCCGATAATAATCCTCCTAAGACATGGTACTTTCCTTTAAAAGCGTGTGCTTTTTCCATAGCCCAGAGAGCATTAACGTCCTGTACTATGCATATTATCGCATCACTTCTCCGTTCATCTCTGCATATATAACATGGATTTTCTACATCAATATTGCAGCATATATCACATCTTTGCGCGTTCTCATCTATGATGTGCAGTGCAGAAATCATTTCTTTGAGTAGCTTTTTGTTTTCTGTGAGATGTAAAAGTACTCTTTGCGCAGATCTATTACCGAATGTTGGTAATCTTCGCATAAGGGCGATGGTCTCATTAAATGGATGTGTTGCTTTCATCGTTATAGTAATTGATACAAATTAAGAGAAGTTATGTTGTTCTGATGTTTGAAGCCAATTTACGTATAAATCATTGCACTTATCTTTAGGGATTGATGCTATTTTCGCTATAAATGGAATGTCATAAGGATGATGTACGGAAATGAATTTCATAAGATTGTCCTCGCATTTCTCTACGGTTTTTATAAGAAGTACTACTTCTTCAATATTTTGCATTTTACCTTCAGAGAGATAAAAAGACTGAGCACCTGGTATTAGATTAACGCAGAAGGCAAGTTTTTCATGCAATATCTTCATTGCAATCTCTTTTGCATCATGTGTTGTTTGAAAGGTAGTATAAATAATGGATATCATATTGAAAAATAGATTCAAAAAGCAGATAGACTACAGTGCTTTAGAAATTTAGATTATCTAGAATATTCATCATAATGTTTTATATGATATTTGCCATATGTTGTTTTTGAAGTTTTTTCCGATTTTTGCAACTATCCTGTTGTGTGTCGCGATAACGGTATATGAAAGCACGATCCCTCTAAGTTGGAAAGAGACGTTGCTTGGTATTAGTATGACTCTTAAAAATATCTTAATGAGTACGATACCTTTTGTGATATTTTCTTCCATTTACAAAGCTTTTTCCAAAATAGCCGCTGAAAGCATTACTTTTATTTTTATAATATTGCTTGCTATAGTGACATCCAACTTCTTGGCAGTAACGTTTTCCGGTGTTATAGGGTATTCATTTTTTACCTCTAGTGCTGGTGATGTATTGCAAGAAATATCGAGTAACGAATCTTTAAGACCGGCATTTATAGTACCTATGATGTGTACTATCTCCAATGGCACTGCTTTTTTATTAAGTATTTTATGCGTCTGTTTCGGAAAATTAAGTATAAAAAGAAAATGGTATATCATTTTAAATACTCTTATTGTTCGAGTAATTACTTACATGGGGAAAGCATGTTTATTCTTTTTGCGTAACGTATTTTTTCAGTTATTACCGCTGTTCGTCGGTGGATTCGTTATGAAATTGGTATATGAAAAAACATTTTATAATTTGGTGCGTTTTAGTGGAAAATTTCTTGTAGTAAGTGGTATCAGTATTACTTGTTATTTGCTTGTCATGTTTGGAGGTACCTTATTATTGAACTCATTAAGAAACTGGAAGAAAAATCTAGCAGGTACGATTATGCCCGCGATAACTGCATTTTGTACAATGTCTAGTCTAGCCGCTTTGCCATTTACAATAAGAAATGTAGAAAATGGCACTCGTAATAAGGAATTGTGCATCGCTTCTGCTAATGCAACTGTTACTACTCATATGGTTGGAGATGCTGTATTCATACCGCTTTTAGCTATTGCAATATTATCAGCAAATGGCGCTATAATGCCATCGTGTTTCAGTTATATGCTTTTCACTGTATGGTTTGTTTTAACGAAGTTTTCTGGCGCAGGAGTGCCTGGCGGTACTATTATTGTGATGATACCAGTACTAGAGCATTATCTTTGTTTTGATGAAACACTAAGCATGATGATTACTATGCTATATATAGTACTAGATCCTTTGATTACTGCGTGTAGTGTTTTTGCAAATAACATTTTTATACTGTACTTAGATAAAGTATTTTCCCTAATAAAGAAGCGTAAGGCAGTTAGTGAATATTAATTATCAGTAGCATATTAGTAGATAAATAAAGATAGAAAAAAATGAGAAAAACATATCGCGATAGCAAATGTAATGCCAAGGACATAGATAGAATAGTATATGAGATAAAGAGGCTTAATCTTGGCGCTTTTCCATCTCCGGCGCTTTTGGAAAGTTACGAAGAAGTCTGCCCTGGTATATCAAGAATACTCGCACAAATGATTCTGCAAAATGTGCAAAGACAAAAAGAACTTGATAGAGTGTATTCATACAGATCGAGTATTGTAATTCAAGTCATGAATTATTTAGCTTTTGCTGCAGGACTTGCATTTATCTTTATGTCGATCATTGCTTATAAGATCGCAAATAGCGTGCTTATAATGCTATTTACCAGTATTTTAGGCTTGACATTCACTGTAATGATGTATTACCTATTTAAGAGGATATTTTTTCTTGACGGTAAACTACACGTCATACCAATGTTTTATAAAGATAAGCAAAATTGGGACTTTGGTAGCGGTGTCGTTTTGAAAAAGGACAATATACGAAAGTAAATAAGTATTATGCCAACGATTAATCAGCTTATAAAGAACAAAGGAAGAGTGGATAAGAGAAGGAAGTCTAAGGTGCCAGCTTTGTGCGGATGTTCTCAGAGACGAGGCGTTTGTACAAAGGTGTATACTACCACTCCAAAGAAACCTAACTCTGCGTTACGTAAGGTAGCGCGTGTGCGCCTTACTACAGGCTTTGAGGTAATAGCTTATATAGGCGGTATAGGGCACAATTTACAAGAGCACTCTGTAGTACTTGTGAGAGGAGGACGTGTACCAGATCTTCCCGGAGTACGGTATCATGTAGAGCGTGGTACATTGGATACGCAAGGTGTGAAGAGTAGGATGCAATCTCGCTCCAGGTACGGTGCAAAACGTCCTAAAGGTTAATTTTTTTTAATAGATTTTCTCATTATTATGTCAAGACGTTCTCGTGCAAAGATTAGACAGATATCAAAAGACCACAGATATTCTGATTCTGTAGTTCAGAGATTCATCAATTATATGATGCATGACGGCTTGAAAGCAAAAGCGCAGTTTATCACTTACAAAGCAATAGAAGAAGTGGCAGAATCGAAGAAGATACAGCCATTAACGATGTTCTCGGAGTGTATAGAGAAATCTAGACCTTTGGTAGAAGTGCGCTCTAAAAGAGTAGGTGGTGCTACGTATCAAGTGCCTCATGAAGTTAGTTTGCGTCGTGGTGTTGCGCTTGCAATGAGATGGATTATTAATGAGGCTAGAAATAATAGAAAAAGAGGCGGAATGGCAGCATCGCTTGCAGCATGTTTTACTGAAATTGTAGAATCTCGTGGTACTGTATTGAAAAAACGTGAAGAAGTACATAAAATGGCTGAAGCTAATAGAGCTTTTGCTCATTTAAAGTGGTAGTCGTTTCTAAGAGACTACAAGAGTTTTAATTTTTTATTATAATGAGTGCTAACGTCCCATCTGAAAGGTATAGAAATATAGGTATAGCAGCGCATATCGATGCTGGAAAAACCACAACTACCGAGAGGATACTTTACTATACTGGAAAGTCTCACTCTATCGGCGAAGTGCATGATGGAAGCGCGACTATGGACTGGATGGTGCAAGAGCAAGAAAGAGGAATTACTATAACTTCAGCAGCGACTACATGCTTTTGGAGAATGAACAATCTTGATTATAGAATTAACATCATAGATACGCCTGGACATGTGGATTTTACTATCGAGGTAGAGAGATCTATGCGTGTTTTGGATGGTGCAATAGCCGTCTTCGACGCTGTAAGTGGTGTCGAACCTCAATCAGAAACTGTTTGGAGGCAAGCGAATAAGCATAATGTGGCGAGAATATGCTTCGTAAATAAAATGGATAGAATAGGCGCGAATCTTATGCGCTGTATTGATATGATGAAGGATAGATTTGGAGTAAAGACAGTGCTTATGCAACTTCCTATAGGAACGGAAGATCAATTTGTAGGTATAGTAGATTTAGTAGAATTTAAGGGATTTCGTTGGACAGGTGATGATAATGGTGCAAAATTTGAAGAAATTCCGATTCCAGATCATATGCTAGAAGAAGCAAAGAAGTTTCGAAATTTAATTATAGAAAGTGCTGTAGAGTATGACGAAAAGTGTTTTGAAAAGTATTTGAATGGACAGGAAATTACTTCTCAAGAGATAAAGAAATGTATACGCCATGCGACAATTAAGTGTGCAATATTTCCAGTTTTTTGCGGAAGTGCTTTTAAAAATAAGGGAGTTCAAATGATACTAGATGCCGTCGTTGATTATCTTCCGAGTCCTTTGGATTTACCTCCTATTAAAGCATTAACTGTCGCAAAAGGTGAGGAAATTGAGTTTTCTCATTCAGACAAAGAGCAAACTGTAGCGCTTGCATTTAAGATAATGAATGATAAATTCGTCGGTTCAATTACCTTTGTGAGAATATATTGTGGTTCTATCGAGAGTGGTGTTGCATTGACTAATACTTCTAAGGATTCTGATGAAAGAGTTGGTAGAATATTGCTGATGCATGCGAATGAAAGAGAGGATATAAAAAGTGCTAAAGCAGGAGATATAGTAGCGCTTGCTGGTCTCAAAAATACCAGTACTGGTAATACATTGTGTTCTAAAACTGGCACTAAAGTGATCTTGGAAAAGATCGAAGTACCGGAAAGTGTAATAAAGATATCCATAGAGCCAAAAAATAAAGGAGATCAAGAAAAGATGAGCTTGGTCATCAATAAACTCAGTAATGAAGATCCGAGTTTGAGAATTGAGGTCAATCATGAGACAGGGCAGACCGTGTTAGCGGGTATGGGAGAGTTACATCTTGATATTATTCTTGATAGAATGAAGAGAGAATTCGGATTAGAAGTAAGACATGGAGAACCTCAAGTTGCTTATCGCGAAGCAATTACTAAAAGTTATACTGTAGATTATTTACATAAGAAGCAGACGGGTGGTGCTGGACAGTTTGCACGTGTTATCATTACATTTGCACCATTAGAAGACGGAGAGACAGGGATAAAATTTGAGAATAAGATTGTTGGAGGTGCCATTCCTAAAGAATATATTCCTGCAATTGAGCACGGTATATACGATGCAGCAGAGAATGGAGTGCTTGCAGGATATAAGTTGCAGGACTTTCGTGCGGTGCTTACTGATGGCGCGTATCATGATGTAGATTCTAGTGCTTTAGCATTCGAAATAGCTGCAAAAGCGGCTTTTAGAGAAGGCATGATGAAAGCATGTCCAAAGCTGTTAGAACCTATAATGAAAGTCGAGGTAGTAACTCCTGTCGATTTTATGGGTGATGTGATGGGATTATTGAATAGTAGACGAGGAAAGATCACAGAGATTGAAGATAATTATAGCGGTAAGGTGATTACTGGAAAAGTGCCGCTTGGAAGTATGTTCGGCTTTGTGAGTGTTTTGAGATCGGCTACACAGGGGAGGGCAAATTATACGATGGTATTTGATTCGTATGAGTTCGTACCACAGGCAGTGAGTGATGCTATAATCAACAAAGAAAAAGGAGTATAGGTAAGAAGTATTATTCGTTGCTTTATCTCTTTTTCTTCGGAAGTAAGATGAAGGGTGAAGTGTGGCGGTAATATAAGAACGTATCGAGGAGCTAAGAAGAAGTAAGATGGAAAGCTTCCAAATACGTGTATTGTACTTGGAAGCGAGGACGAACTAAGATATAACGCTATCTGTATGAAGTATGGAGGAATCGATGCCGCCATTGTGATGAACTACACCGTCGTATGTAGTGTATAACATATCATTGGTAGAGAGGGTAAATACATCGGCATTGTTGTAATGATCATCTGCGACGAAAAACTCTCTAGGAGTTAACTCTGATGTTCCTGGACAACAATGAGGAGAAGTACACATAGGAGCGACCATTATTTCCTTTTTTCTATCACCTTCGAATATAGAAGAATTGAAGTCTCCTACTTTCATAGGTTTACAGAAATGTATCTTATGTATAACGTCCTTAAATGCATTATAAAACTTCTTTGAACTGTGAGTGAATAACACATTTGGATTATTAGGAGAGGTATAAGTCCTGTAATCTGTTCTCGTACCTCCTTTCATCACAACATCTTTATCTTCTAATCTAGCAGGAGCAAACGGTGCAATACTGTATAGAGAGTGTAATTTCATGCTGATCTTATAAGCATCCTCCATGAGAGGAGAATGATACTGTTTTCGAAGTGCAGTAGCGCCTCCTACATCTCCTTTTAATTCCATTTGCCACGCTTGAGCTGCTATTACACTTGCTTGAAGAAGCTTTTCCGATGCTTCTTTCCACACAATTGCTCTTCTATCGTTTTCAGTGATTATAAACTTTGGCAATTCCTGCTCTTGTACATGTTTCAGCTGATCACGGTTTCTCTCTTCTGTTATTACCCATTGCTCATACTCTCTCTCATTCTTTTGTTTTTCCATTTCCAGAATAGAATCTAACTCCCCTAGCAACTTCTTCTGTTTTATCTGATTCACTAGTAAGTTATATCGAGATGATTCATTAGCTAATCTTTCCCGAATGAACATCATCTTGTCGTCGTAATCTTTGATCTGATATGTATCAATCTTTTTTTGCCGCGTCTCTATAATGTTCTTTATCTTCTCTTCTGAGAGCTGCAGCTTCTCCATTTCCTTCTTCTGCTCCTCACTTAATCCTTCCCATCTTTCTCTCCTCTTCTCTTCCTCTACTATTCTCTCTTTACCTTCTTGCACTACCGGCTCTTCTTCCTTCGCCACTTCTTG
Source organism: Candidatus Fokinia solitaria (assembly GCF_003072485.1). Taxonomy (NCBI): domain Bacteria; kingdom Pseudomonadati; phylum Pseudomonadota; class Alphaproteobacteria; order Rickettsiales; family Candidatus Midichloriaceae; genus Candidatus Fokinia; species Candidatus Fokinia solitaria. The sequence continues at coordinate 755,378 of NZ_CP025989.1, read as the reverse complement.
CACTACCTTCTCCACTTTATCATCTCTTTTCTCCCTCTTATTCTCTAAATTCTGCAGCTCATCCTTCTTGCATATTCTCTTAAAGTACTCTTCCACTTTGTTCACGCATCCTACTTCTGCTTTGCCGAGACTACGCATGCTATTTCCTATTAATGATACTATACTTGTACCAATTACTCCTATAAAGAGATTACCTATAAATGACAGCATGTTCGCATTGATGCCATCATTGCCTCTTCCGATATTTTCTCTATTTCTATTCAATGCCATAGCTTTCTTCATATAATCTTTATCTACTTGTATATCTTTTTTTAGTATACGACTTCAAGCGCTAAAGTGATAAATATTGCAGCTAACTTCATAAGATCTTAATGGCAGTGTATATATCACTCTTCGAGGATATAAAAGAATATACTTATTGCTAATGCTATTTCCGATTCTTACTCAATTACTTTTTGCAGATTGTGCAGTGCTATCTGATTATAAGTATAAAGATTAAAGATGTTGAACTTTTAGATATCGATTCCTTGCTTCTTCTTTGCTATGAGATTTAACATCTCTTTAGCGGCGCGGCGTTCTCCTTCTCTTTTACTTTTTCCTTTTCCTTTGCATTTCCATTTTCCAGCGCTGACTTCGATAATAAATACTTCTTCACCATCCATTTTTTCGATATTTATACATTTATACTGCGGTAACTCAATCTTCATTTCTTGTAAAATTTCTTGTAGTTCAGTTTTCTCATTTTTCTTAATCAGAGAGTGAATACTTTCAGTATCTATCATTTTCTTCCATAAATTTTGAACTACTTTCCTTACTTCTTCTAATCCACCATCGAGATAAATTGCTCCTATTACTGCTTCCAATGCATCTTCAAGATTACTGTCTTTTTCTCTTCCAAGATCGTTTTCCTCTGATGCGCTCATGGCTATGTATTGCCCTAGATGTATGTCCTTTGCTATACGTGCTGACACCTTGCCGTTTACTAAATTAGACATCATAAGAGAAAGATCTCCTTCGCTGTACTGAGGTGTAAGAGTATATACGTAATGAGAAAGTACAAGTTGTATTACCGCATCTCCTAGAAATTCCAATCTTTGATATGTGCTGATCTTCTTCCATTTTGTAGTGTTTAAGCTTGGATGATTCAAAGCTTCTTGTAATAACGAGATGTTTTGAAATTTATAGCCTAGTATATCTTCTATGTTACGCTTCATGAATGAAATTGCTGAGTGGAGTATTTCGTTCTTAGTTCTGTATTTGGTCTTGCTATTTTGAATGCTGCGTGCGCTGCTGTAGCGCCTTCTGCGAAGCCTGTCAGAATGAGCTTTAACTTATTATCATAGTAGCATACATCTCCCGCTGCGAATAACCCGCTTATTGCTGTAGACATACTAGATTGATTTACTTTTATTTGCTTACTATCTGCAGTAAGAGTAATACCGTTGATAGTATGAATGAATGTATTGACCATTGATAATCCGAAGAATGGCAATAAATATTGCACATCTAATTCTTTTTTATCGATTTCAGAAGCGATGTTACTTAGTCCGATACCTTTTAATTTGCCATCTTCAGAAATGAGTTTGTCCAGTTGATACGGTATTACCATTTCTATTTTGCCAGTTTTGCACTTCTCCATCATTTCATTTACACTGGATGGCATAGCGCGAAAGGTATCTCTTCTATGTATAAAGTATACCTTATTCGCAATATCACTGAGAATTATTGCCCAATCTACCGCAGAATCGCCACCTCCAGCAATAGCTACGTTTTTTCCGTTAAAGATATCGGTATTTTGGATGCTATATAGCACACTATTACCTTCCAATTCTTCTATGCCTTCTAAAATAGGTTTTTTAGGTTCTAGTATTCCGCCACCGGAAGCAATTATAACGGTTTTAGCGTGTATATCTTCTCTACCTTCTGCTTTTAAAATCCATTCATTTTGCTTATCTTTTTGAAGAGAAATCACAGGATAGCTCAGAAAAATGTCGTGTTCAAAGCGCTGTATCTGCTGAAGTAAGTTATCAGTCAGTGCTTTCCCAGAGATTTTTGGATGTGCAGGTATATCATATATTGGCTTTTCAGGATATAGCGCTGCACATTGTCCTCCAACGTAACTAAGTGAATCTACAATTGCTGTTTTAAGGCCTAATGTACCTGTTTCAAAGGCTGTAAAAAGTCCTACAGGACCTGCACCGATGATAATGACTTCATACATATATTGATTATTTTCGTTTACGAAAAACTAGATGATAAAAAAAATGTTTGCAATAATATCAAGAGACGTAATTTTATATTTGTTGTACTCACTCTGATTGATACTACTGATGCTATTGTACTGCTGTAGCCATTTTAGCGATGTACTGCTTTATAATAAATAACGCTATTGGAGTAATGCCTTCTATTTTTCTTATTTCACTCATATTCTGCGGTTTAATTGCTGTTAGCTTTGAGGAAATCTCAGCAGATAGTGATGGTATGAGTTTGTAGTTTAATGTTTTTGGAATTACGGTATTTGCTTCATCATTCATAATGGAGATCTCCTTTTCTTGTCTTGATACATAGTGAGAATATAAGCTTTCAATATGTATCTGTTCTTTTATGTTGTCATCATAGCGATTCATAGTTTGCATATTGTCTAGTATATGTTTCCACTCTATTTCCGGTAATCCTATTACATCCCATAATGACTTTCCTACTCTTTTTTCTAAAGATGGATGCGCTTCGATAATTGTTTTGTCGATTCTTGTATTTTGTAGTATGAGAGTTGCGCTATTAAAGTCATTTTTTTCCGTATAGTATTGCGCTGCTTTTTTCTCTCTTACTACGCCGTACTTTATACCTTTTGCAGTTAGTCTTTTTTCTGCATTATCTGGTCTGAGTACCATTCTGAATTCAGCTCTACTTGTCATCATTCTATAAGGTTCTTTTATGCCTATTGTAATCAAATCATCTATCATCACTCCTATGTATGCTTCGCTGCGGGAGAGTATGAATCTTTTGTAGTTACTGCCTTCTCTTGCATAAGCTGCCGCATTAATACCTGCTATAATGCCTTGTCCTGCTGCTTCTTCGTATCCCGTGGTGCCGTTTATTTGTCCAGCTAAGAACAATCCGCTTACTCTTCTCGTTTCTAAACTATGATATAATTCTCGTGGATTTACGAAGTCATACTCTACAGCATATCCGTATCGCGCTATTTCGCAATTCTCTAGTCCTTTTATAGTTCTTATAAAGCTTTCTTGAACATCTTGCGGCAAGGAAGTAGAGATGCCATTTGGATATATTAAAGTGCTGTCCAGACCTTCCGGTTCTAGAAAAACTTGATGCCTATCACGGTGAAATCTTACTATCTTATCTTCTATTGAAGGGCAATATCGAGGCCCTGTCGATTGTATGAGGTTAGAATATATAGGAGATTTGTGAATATTTTCCTTAATAATGTCATGAGTGAGATTATTTGTATAAGTAATAAAACAACTAATTTGTTGTTGTGAGAATGGAAGCGTTTTTGTCGAAAACTTTCGTGGCGTTATATCACCATGCTGTTCTTCAAGATCTTTATAGTTAATTGAATTTTTAACTATTCGTGCAGGTGTACCTGTTTTGAGTCTACCAGTCGAAAATTTAAGCTTCTTAAATAACTGTGATAATTCTACCGAAGCATTTTCCCCGTACCGCCCTCCTGCTGAGATGGAGTTACCGATGTACATTTTTCCGTTTAAGAAAGTGCCGGTGGTAATTACTATACTCTTAGATAATATTTGATGACGATTGGAAGAATCTGCTTCAATAACAGATACGCCTTGTACTGTATTTAAGTGATTATCAAGTAGAATATCTGTTACTTCTCCAAATATTGCTGTGATATTATAATACTGAGAAAGCACGTACGACATGTGCTTTTTGTACGCCTCTCTATCTATTTGCGCTCTATATCCCCATACTGCAGGGCCTTTGCTAGAATTCAGTACTTTGAAATGTATGCTACTCATATCAGCAACTTGAGACATTATTCCATCTAATGCGTCAATTTCTCTAACGATAGTGCCTTTACCAACTCCTCCTATTGATGGATTACATGATAACTCTCCAAGATTAGCATTAGATTTTGTAATCAAACATACATTACATCCTCTTCTTGCAGCAGCGGCAGCAGCTTCAATTCCAGCATGTCCTGCGCCGACTATTATTACATCAAAATCTTTCATGAGAGATTCAATAAGTTGCCAATGCCATTACCAAAACGTATATGGCAGTGATATAAGTGCAGTTTGAATATGTGGCATTTGTTGCGCTGAGAACAATTTCTTAATATTATGCATATGCAACTTAAAATCTGCTGTCAGTATGTTTTTAGTTTGTTTTGCAATACCATGTGTAGCACTACCACATACGAGCTGTGGATTCATTGCAGTTCTGCCTTTTCGTACTTCAAAATGTAAGTGAGAGCCAGTAGAAGTGCCAGTACTACCAACATATCCTATTACTTGTTTTTGAGATACTTTTTTCCCAACTGCTATACCAGAACTGAACTGTGATAGATGAGCATATACCGTGGAATATCCATTATCGTGTTGTATTCTGACATATCTACCTAAGCCGCTATTATATGAGCATTCTGCTATAGTACCATGATTTGACGCAACTACTAAAGTGCCTCGTGGTGCGCCATAATCTACGCCTCGATGCATGCGATATGTGCCAAAAATCGGATGTTTTCTCCGTCCATAAGAAGATGTTATTTTACCTTTTACTGGAGATATAAACGTACTTCGTGCTTGAGATGATTTATTGATCAATGCCCCATTTTTAAAGAAGTATCCGCTTTGAGTGCTAGTCTTATAAAAGAAGGCTTCAATCGGAGGTTTATTAAGATGTTTTTGGAGAGAGATATACAAGATCGTAGGAGAGCCATTATTTGCATAAGAGTACGCCACTTTGAAATCTCCTTGGAGCTTCTTTGTACATCCGATATTCTTTATAAGACTATTGCAATGATATACTACTTTATCAGAAAGTCCGCTTTTTTTGAGATTCTGAGAAAATGGTAATTTTCCATCTAATTTGCAATTTACTAAGAAAATTGACGATTCTTTAGGTAGTCTTCTTTTTTTTGCAACTTTAGAAAATTCATGAAGGAGGAAGTCTTTATGCAATTTACAAGTCGCTTTGACGTTTTTGAAGTGTTTCACGACATGTATCTGCTGCTTTTCATTGAACATTGCGCAGATTTGATCCTTCCCGTTTTTTACCTCTAAGAGCTTTGTGCCGCTATTATCGTAATCATGCTGTTGTACCAGTATGCTGCTATTTATCTTGAATTTTGTTTTTTTGTATTTTTTGAAAATATCATTTTCCAACTTTTGAGACGAATCATGCGATATTCCTAAAGTTTGAAAGATGTTTGCTAAGTGACGATCGTCGCCAAGTTTATATAGATTGACTCTCGTACTAACAGACTGTAACTCTGTATTCACATGACTAGGCTGCTGAACTGCGCGATCTGCAGTATTGACCTGTTCACACATCAGTGCGATCGATACGCAAATTGCAAGCGTTACGGAAAGCAATATTCCATAAAAAGCGCTATTTCCATGATTAGTCTTCAGCATTACCTCGAGTAAATTTTTATTCCGCTTGTCATGTGAGAAAATATACGTAGTATAGTTTACAACGAAAAGTCGATTAATGCAATTAGTCGAAATGCCTAGGTGGCGGAATGGTATACGCGTCGGCTTCAGGTGCCGATGACTTTACGGTCATGGAGGTTCGAGTCCTCTCCTAGGCACCACCGTTTTGCAGAGAAGAACAATTCTGTAGGATTATTGAAATAAAGCGGTAGATTTTTACTCTTTCATGATTCTTTCGCGATGTATCTATGGAATTGATTACTATCGGAGCCACCAGCAGTTACCAAAGTCTGTTTCTTCAAAATAATCTTCATAGCGATAAACGCCACCATCAGTACTTTTGCAGCAATATGACCTCCAGCACCAATCTTCTTTGATATCTCCCGCATATCGCTTTGCTAAATTTCTACATGCCAAAAGCCCTTTTGCGATGCCTACAAATTTTATGCTATTTGAATTTTCATCCTTTTCCCAAAGCCTTTCCCAATAGAAGACAGTGTAATATTCTGTTTTTAACCGTGCTTCATTGTCACCAAAAAGTGCTAATATCTCATTTATTAGTGAAAAAGAGCGTTTGTTTAAGCTATTGTGATTATCATATTTGCCATATTGATTATCGTTGTTATCGCAACAGCAGCAACAGAAAGCAACGACTGTAACTAAAATGAACTTTAGAGAGTGATATCCTGATCTTCGCTGCATTTTAGTGTAAAAAATTTGTATGCTTATTTGATAGTTGCGATAGTAGCTAACTGGCAGCAGCCATGTCTATAGAGAAGTAAAATACATGCTAATTTTGTGAATTGTAGTATTTTTCAATTATCACTAGTTCTTTTCGTATTACTGCTTCGCGCTGAATGGTACGATGTTTTTTTCATTCTTCATAAAATTCCTTGCATATAGTGATTGGCTTTCTGCCTTTTTTTACTCTCCACTCATTGCTATCCCTCAAAGAAAATATACATCCGCAATACTCCTGTTTATAGAATCCTTCTGATTTAGCTATTTTGTACATTCTTTCACTGCCTCCGTCCAATCTCCAATTATACGTCCAATACTGTACGTTGTGCTTTTTGGCAGCTGCGATACCGCAGTTATTGATTTGACTCATATCTTTCCATCTCGATATTCCTAGTGAGCTGGTGAATATATTCACACCTCTTTGCTTAGCAAATTTTGCCGTTATTTCAAAGCGCATATCGAAGCACATTGTGCATCTTATGCCTCTTTCCGGTTCTTTTTCTAATCCTTTTGCATTTGCGAACCAGTCTTGAACGTTATAATCTCCATCAACGAAATCTATTCCGAGCTTTTCTGCATATCTTATGTTTTCGGATTTACGTATTTCATATTCTGCTTTCGGATGTATGTTAGGATTATAGAAGAAAATTGTGATGTTAAGTCCAGCATCTTTCATTTTTCTGATCACCTCTCCAGAGCATGGTGCGCAACATGAATGCAAGACGATATCTGTACCTGCTTGTAGCATCGATTCTACCTCATGCATCGTAAGAAGTTTAAATTTATTATCTATGATTGTAGGTAGAGTAAATTTTACGTTATTTAAATTCAAGTATTAGCAGCATTTTACCATCTATTTCACTTAAAAAAGTTAAAGTGATAGATGAAAAGAACCTTACTCTTACTTTCTGAGTGAAATAGAAGGTAAAGTACGTCGAAAGATTAAATGCATTGATAGAATTTGATTAATTTTTATCTGTTCTTTTTTGGAAGGAGAAGCGCAGAATTAACGAATTTCGCGGAGAAATATAGTATGTGGTAGTAGAGTGCCAAGATCGTATTAACGGATTATTTGTAAGCTGTAGAGAGATGGTTATCTTGAAGGTGAGTAAAATTTTCTTGTCTTTTTTGTTAAGCATGCACGACTTAATGTTTCTCTTTTTCTTTCTTGTTGGCTATGTCTTACTCTATAAGATCTTTCGTACTGTATTATATAGTAACTGTCTCAACGTTTCCGCGCGCGCGTGCGATGGCTGGTATATTTTATCTTGGCGTGAGGTAAATGTAGTACTTTACTAGCTATTTTAATGATGATACCATAAAAGCGATCGACGCAAGTCAGTCTATGGTAATAAATACTCTCCGTAATAAATATAATGGACTCGAGGGCAGAACTCGACATCTCCACCAAAGAGGGGGTGAAATAGATTCGACATATATTCAAAGGGTGCAGCTTTTACTCAGCGTGATGCAGCTGTAAAATTGATCGTAAAAATAAATGCAAACGACAACGTAATGCATGGAGAAGAGAGACTACAAACTGCTTTTGCATAACAGTTTTCTCTGAACCGGCGGTTTTGGGGAGCCGAGCAACAGAATTCCCCACGTCTTAATATTACTTTTATGACTCGTCAAAGCGAATTATACTCACTGCTTGTGAAGTATAAAGCAATAGTACAAGATGATGTTCTTTCTTTATGCGAATTTCAGCACAATTCTCCTTTGAAAGAGAGTTATGCGACACTACATTCATGCACTCACATTGTGCAATTTTTGAATTTTTTAAAGAATGACGAGATTTTATCATTTGAAATGCTCTTAGATGTCTGTGCTGTGGATTATCCGGACAGAGAGAAGAGATTTGAAGTCGTATATCATCTTCTAAGCGTTACTAATAATTGGCGTTTAAGAGTGCACTTGCCTATTTCTCAAGATGAGGCGATACCTTCAGTGTATCAAATATACCGATCATCGGATTGGTACGAAAGAGAAGTGTATGACATGTTTGGTATTAAGTTTCTATCGCATCCTAATCTTAAGAGAATATTAAATGAGAGCGACTTTACTCATCATCCTCTAAGAAAAGATTTTCCTTTGAGTGGATATCATGATGCATGTTTCGAACCTAATACAGGCACAGTTGTGAAAAAACCTATAGTATTAGATCAGGCATATAGGAATTTTGATTCAGAAAATCCATGGAAGGATGTAGTATTACCTGGAGATGAAAAAGCTACGAAGGGATAATTGTGATAAGAGTGCGCAATTGATATTGATACAGCGATATTTTTGTGTTACTACTTGGTGCAAACGATAACAATACCTATGGCACAACATATTTCTGCAGTTAAAGCGCGTGCGCGCTCACTGGAACGATATAAGAGAAATAGAGCGGTTAAAAGTAGGGTTAAGACTTTCATTTCAAGTTTGCGGAAGAAGGTCACTGACGTAGTGCGTAATGATTCGCCGAAGGACGAAGTCTTTGTTCTGTTACGTACCGTAGAGTCCGAAATCATGAAAGCGAAATCGAAAGGCGTGCTGAAACTAAATACTGCTTCTAGAATGGTGAGTAACATCACTCATTACGTAAAGAAAAATTTACAAACTTACGCGTAGCTTCGCTGTCTCTCTCCATATATATACACTGGCCGTTTTGCGGCAAGAAATGCCCGTACTGCGATTTCAATACGTACGTTGTCAAAAAAGTAGCAGACTCTCGAGAGTGGAGTGATGCGTATATAAAATGCTTATCATTTTACAAGCCGCTGTTGCAAAAGCATGGAGTATCGACTTTGTTCATCGGAGGCGGTACGCCTTCGCTAGCGCCTATTACGGTAATAGAAGATATAGTGCGCTTTGTGAGTAGCTTTCAGCAAATGCCATTTGAAGTTACGATAGAAATGAATCCACGTGATATAACATCTCAGAAATTATTAGATTTAAAGAATTGTGGAGTAAATCGAGTCTCTGTCGGTATACAGAGTGTTCAACAAGAGAGATTGCAGTTTCTAGGTCGAGATCATTCTGCTGAGAATGCAATTCATTCAATGAATGCTGTATCTTCTATTTTTAATAACTACTCATTTGATCTGATATCCGGTACAGATGGTCAGACTGTTGAAGAGTGGAAGCAGGAGCTTGAGGTGGTAATGAGATATAATCCTCCTCATATTTCCGTTTATCAGCTTACGATAGAGCCAAAGACGAAGTTCGGTAATTTAAAAAAGCGAGGCTTATTGCGAGAAATTGATGATGAAATAGCATTGCAGCTATATGATGCTACGGGTGAAATCTTAGATAGTTACGGCTTATGTAGATATGAGATTTCGAATTACGCGAAAAAAACTTATGAAAGTGCGCATAATTTATCATATTGGAAATATGAAGAATATATTGGCATAGGTCCAGGCGCGCATAGTAGACTCAGATCGCAATCATATGAGTTATTAACGAATTCTCACAATACCTGTCATTCTGTTGCTATAGTTGATGAATATCATTATGAAAAATGGCTTTTAAAAATAAAGCAGAATGATAGCGCTATTAGTACTGTGGAGTTTCTTGATGAAAAGGCAGTTTTTGTGGAAAAGTTGCTTATGGGGTTAAGATTAGAAGCAGGCATCAAAATTGACGATGTGATGATGCAAAATTTAGATTTCTCAAAAGTACAAAGTCTATGCAATGATAATATGCTTTGGTATGATGAAGAGATGTGCTGCATCGGAGTGCCGCGAGATAAATTCAGACTTCTCAATCACATAATTTCTTTCTTAGTTCAATAGTATGGGTATTGCGCAGACATCTTACAGAAAAACAAGGGGCATCAATTCTGATATCAATATTACTCCACTCGTAGATGTAATGCTTGTGCTTCTTACGATATTTATGGTGACGTCTTCCATGATGGTTGGAGGTATAGATGTAGATTTGCCAGATGCAAATACAGCAGCCATACAGCAAGACAATTTGAAAGAGTCTATTGTTGTGTCGATAGCATCTAATGGAGATATATTTATAGATGAAATAAAAATCTCAAATGATGAGAATTTTCCGTATAAATTAAAGGCAATTGCTAAGAAAAAAAAGAATCCTGTGATAATGCTTAAAGGAGATGTAAGTGTCACATATGGTGCTTTAGTTTCTGTGTTTAATCTGATAAAAGATGCTGGATTTTCAGACGTATTGCTTGTCACTCTTCCATATGATAAAAAGCTGCAGTAAACAATGCGCATTGAGGTATGGAAACTGTCATCTCTACTACTAATATCAAGCATAATTATCTAGAGATCGCACATTTTGTTGGAAAAGATGTGCGTTGTTGCGCAGTTGTTAAGGGAAATGCTTATGGAATAGGGCTGCGAAATGTAGCTGCAGCTCTTCTACCTGAGTGCAAAGACTTTTTAGTAGCGGATATTAGTGAAGCGCTAGAAGTTTTCAATGTAGCGAGTGAAGCGAATTTGTCGGATAATGTAAATATATACGTTTTGCATGGTCCTGATTCGGTGGATAATGCTTTACTTGGTATAAAGCGAAGATTTATATTCGTTATCAATGCCGAAGCGCAGTTTTTGCTGCTTGTTGCAGCTTTGAAGGCTGCATCAGATAAAATACCTACGCCTAGAATGATCTTATACGTTGAAGTAGGAATGGTGAGAACTGGTTTTAGCGCAGTGGAGTTATCTTCATTTACTGCCAAATATTCAAATCAGAATCACGATCTAAATCTGTTACCGCTAATATTAGGTATCGAATGTATTGGATTGATGGGGCATATGAGTGTTTCTGAGGTACATTCTCATCCGTTAAATGAGGTACAACTGGAAAGATTTAAAAGTGCCGTTTCTCTAGTGCAAAATGTATGGAATAGTGTTGTAATGCAACATACTTTTGCAAATTCATTTGGCGTACTACTTGGTACTGAGTATCATTTCTCCATGGTGAGAGTTGGTGTTTTGCTATATTCTGACATCGCTTCTCATCCATCTCTTAATCTCTCTGAATCAGTGATCAAAATAAGTGCGAATATATTGCAAAAAGTTATTTTAGATGAAGATGCGGTAGTAGGGTATGGAGGAAATCTTATATTGAAGAGAGGAAGTAAAATAATTACTGCTGAATGTGGCTATTGGTACGGTTGGTATGAGAAGGAACGTCGCGGATTTTGCATGTGCATGGGGCATAAAATTCATATGATTTCAAACGCTATGCAATTAGCGATCTTTGATGCTTCTTCCATGTCAGATGCGGATTTTTTATCAGCACAATCCGTAAATTTGATAGATGATGTGATGAAGATCTCAAATCTCCATGAAAGGTTAGCGCACGAAATGCTGTGTAAGATAGGACGATTGGAATCGAAAAAAATATATATCTGAATTTAAGTGCTTTTCTTGCTAAGAGAGCTTTGATTTACTATCCTTTCGAAGAGATTTATATTTATATGCTTCTGTATGCTGTTACGCTTTTCGATGCTTCTTTTGTCATGGATCTTTCTCGTCGCATGCTCCAGCGACAGATCTTATCAAGATAAAGCATATCTACAGAAAAAAAGAGCAGTTTTGTACAATGATTTCGCCGCTACAGGAGGATTTAAAAAAGCTAAACAAGTGACAGTGTCTCACGCTGTTCAATAATTCATCGTTTTTCATTGTATATGAAAGTTTGCATTAATGGATTCGGTAGAATAGGGAGAAGTGTGTTACGCAGTTTTCTTGATGCTGATGCTGGATATAGAGAATACTTTGACATAGTACGTATCAATGGACGTACTCTTTCTGCTAAGGATGCTGCTTATGCATTGAAATATGATTCTACTCATGGTGTATTGAATATACCTGTGCAGTGTATCGATGATGGATTGTTCTTTCCTACCATAAACAAGAGAATTGAAGTAACTGCTTATGAGAATGTGGAAATACTTTCAGATACCTTAAACGGTGATATCGAGTTAGTGCTAGAGTGTAGTGGCGCATTTAATAAAAAGAGCCTCTTACAGCCGTATTTTCTAAAAGGAGGCGTTACCAATGTAATCGTCTCTGCGCCGTGTGAAAAAGCAGAACATGCAATTATTCTAGGTGTAAACAATGACAGAATAGAAGAGGTAAAAAAAGGTCATATAGTAACTCTTGGCTCATGTACAACAAACTGCATTTTGCCAGCGATTAAGGCAATAAATGACAAATTTGAGATTACAGCAGGTTTTGTAACGACAGTTCACGCGTATACCAATGATCAAGCGTTATTAGATAAATCACATAAAGATAAAAGACGAGGTAGAGCTGCGAATTTATCAATTATTCCTTCTAAAACTGGATTTACCGGAATGATATCTGAGTTATTTCCTAAATTAGGTGATAAGATCGGAGGCGCTAGTCTACGTGTACCAGTTGCTAATGTTTCGACTGTAGATTTTCGATTTTCGGCAAATTGTAAGCTTTCTGTAGAGCTTTTGCTTGATTGCATTACAGATTATGCAAATACCTACGCTGACATAATGGCATTAAATTCAGAGGAATTAGTATCATGCGATTTTAACGGCTGTAAACACAGCTGTATATTTGATGCGACTCAGTCATTCGTCAATGATAACAACGCAAGAATCGTATGTTGGTACGATAACGAAATTGGTTTTTCAAATAGAATGCTGGATCTATGTAAGATGCTTACAGTGCATTATAAAACTATTGCATAAATACGTGTGAATATTTCACTTAATCACAGAATACTTTTTATTATGAATAAGCTCTTCTAAGCCATCCTCTTAAGAAGAGTTTGTTATCATCTTTAGAAGATATTATTCTGTAATATCCTGCAACTTCCGATTTAAGTGCACTTAAAAGTACAGCAGGTTTTGCTCTGTTTGTTGCTTTAAGAGTTTGTTCGTCCAATATGCCAGTCTCCGCTACATTTTTACAGCCTGTTGCCCAAAGTGCACGTTGTAACATTTTATTCGCTACTTGAGAACCTGCATGTACCGCAATATCAAAGATCTTTGCTGCTATTATGGTATTTTTTATCAGATAATAGCGATTTGGCCTCCAATATTTTATGTAATATATTTGCTTTGCTTGCCTTACGGTGAGATTTTTGATATTCACATTAGGATTAGATCTCTTGGAGATGCCGTACTTTGTTTCTCTTCCTTTATCAGATGGATGATTGACATATCCGCCTTCCATCGCAAGTACGAGATTGACGGCATATTCAAATTTTTCATCATCGTTCATGGAGCTGTTACACCGCGTACTGGTACAACCCTTTAAAAAGAGACAACTGATGCATAGCAAAAAAAAAGTGAAATACCTCATCTACTGCTGTAAATCAATACAGTTTTTCCTATTATTACCGTATGGTACATTATTTTTCCAAGTAATTCAATTCTGCTTTTGTGATGCCTAGAATGCTTTATATCAAGACTTATGGCTGTCAAATGAACGTGTATGATTCTGGAAAAATACAAGATTTATTGCTGCCGCATGGTTTCATAATTACCGATACTCCATCAGAATCGGATGTTATCGTAATTAATACGTGTCATATAAGAGAAAAAGCTTCTGAAAAGTTGTATGCAGAACTTGGTAGATTAGCAAATTTTAAGCGTAGAAAACAGCAAGAGGGTAAAGATATAATAATAGTGGTAGCAGGATGTGTGGCACAAGCGGAAGGAGCGGAAGTCGTAAAAAGAGCCCCCGTAGTAGATATAGTAGTAGGTCCTCAATCATATCACGAACTACCTACTCTAATAGAAAGAATAAGAAGAGAGAAAAAATGGTTAGTAGAGCTTTCCTTTGAAGAAAGTAAAAAGTTTGATGCATTGCCGATAGATATTTCTTCGCAGTCCATTTCAGCATTTATATCTATTCAAGAGGGATGCGATAAATTTTGTCATTTCTGTTGCGTGCCGTATACAAGAGGCGCTGAATATTCTCGTTCTCCAGAGAAGATAATGAAGGAATTATCATATATTCTTGATAGTAGAAATGTCTCAGAGGTTACTTTATTAGGGCAAAACGTAAATGCATACCATGGAGTGGATGAATATGGCAATTTGTGGACTTTAGGGCGTTTATTGGAAGTTTTATCACAAGATGAGCGTATTAAAAGATTACGTTATACCACATCTCATCCGCGTGATATGAATGATGAATTGCTATTTATGATTCATAAACATCCTAAAATAATGCCGTTTATACATCTACCAGTGCAGTCCGGATCAGATAAAATTCTGAAAAATATGAATAGAAAACATACTACGAAGGAATATCTTGAAATAATTGAAAAATTCAGAGCAATTTCTGATAAAATACAGTTTTCATCCGATTTTATAGTAGGCTATCCAGGAGAAACGGAGGCGGATTTTAGTGATACTTTGCAGTTGGTGAAAACTGTTGAATATGCTTCGGCGTATTCTTTTAAGTATAGTCCAAGACCTGGTACTCCAGCTTCCATAATGTCAGAGCAAATCTCAGAAGAAGTGAAGCAAGAAAGATTAGCAAAATTGCAAGAGTTGTTAGAGGTGCAAAAGCTGCACTTTAATCAAGAAATGTTAGAGCAAGAGATGAAGGTATTATTGATGAAAGATGGTAAGAAAAAATCTCAATGGATTGGAAAAACAGAATATATGCAGTCTGTGATAGTGGATAAAGTGCCACATGGAGTAGAAATAGGAGATATAGTGACTGTAAAAATTACCGAAGCATTTACTAATAGTATGAAAGGGGAAATACGAGATTTTGCATGAAATCTCAGTTAAGTTTCATAATAGATAATTTATTACCTCGTATCGTTAAGAATTTTCTTTCATTTTGTAACGCTTACTGCTAATGATAGCGCAAAAAGTCTATGCAGAATGAGAGCATTATGCTATCTACGGTGAAGAGTGTAGCATTTTCTGGAATTGAGGTACAAGAAATTGAAGTACAAACTCATATAGGTGCAGGATTGCCGTGTTTTAACATTGTTGGTCTTGCAGCAAAATCGATAGCAGAATCGAGAGATAGAGTAAGAGCGGTATTTAATAGTATAGGATTTGGTCTTCCTGCTAAGAGAATTACGATTAATTTAGCGCCTGCTGATATTATAAAAAGCGGCACGCATTTCGATTTATGTATTGCATTATCTATTTTAGTAGCGATGGAAGTGATAGCGCAGGAAGAGATTGGCAATTTCGTAATATTAGGAGAATTATCATTAAATGGCAGTATAAGGCATGTGAACGGAGTATTGCCCGCTGCTATTAAAGCGACGGAAATAGGATGTGGTGTTATATGTCCAAGTATGAATATTAGAGAGGTATCATATTCTGGTAATAAGAATATTATAGTAGCGTCGCATATTGTGGAGTTAGTGAATCATCTGAAAGGCAGAGAGCTCATCAGTAATCAGCGATATGCTGATTCGTACTTAAAAGAGGAAAAAAGTACTGAACATAACAAGGATTTTTCTGATGTAAAAGGGCAGATTTTAGCAAAAAGAGGAATGGAAATAGCTGCTGCAGGAGGGCATCACGTGCTAATGGTAGGCCCTCCAGGCTCTGGTAAATCAATGTTAGCGAGTCGTTTACATACAATAATGCCTCCTCTTACTGTTGAAGAGCAGTTAGAAACTACGATTATTGCTAGTTTAGCAGGTATATTACGCCCTGAGAATGGTCTGATTACGGAACGCCCGTTTAGAGAACCACATTCTTCATGTACAACACCTGCAATGATTGGTGGAGGAAAAGATGCAAGTCCAGGAGAAGTTACTCTTTCTCATCTAGGTATATTGTTTCTTGATGAAATGCCGGAATTTGGAAGAGGAACTTTAGAATCATTGAGGCAGCCAATAGAAGCGAAATATGTGCAGATTGCAAGAGTTAACAATCATGTTGCATATCCTGCGAAGTTTCAACTTGTAGGGGCGATGAATCCATGTAAATGCGGATATTTTGGCAGTAAAAATGTTGATGCAATATGTAAAAAGGCGCCATCTTGTGCGATTGATTATCAAAATAGAATTTCCGGCCCTTTGCTTGATAGATTCGATTTACAAGTGACTATGAATGATGAATATCATTCTTTTCATAGCGAACAGAGAGAAGAGAGTTCTTGTCTAATACTGCAGCGTGTGATAGCGGCAAGAGAATTGCAGAGAGAACGTAATGTAAGAAATGGAAGAACATATTTGAACTCGGAACTAGAAGGGGAATTATTACATGATGTAACGAAGATGGACGAAGAAGGAGAAAAGTTATTTCTGAAAATAGTGGAAAAATTCTATTTTTCATCAAGAAGCATAAATAAATTAAAAAAGGTCGCAAGAACGATTGCGGATCTAAAGCAGAGCACTTCAAGATTATCGAAATATGATTTGAGTGAAGCATTGAATTACAGAGTGCTAAACGATAGAAAAATGAAATAATAAGATTGTATTTATATTTTAAATTTTAACATAGCTGTATTGTTATCGCAGTTGTACTTGTCAAATAGATGAAATGCCGCCGTATATCCTCTATTATTTTCATAATTTAAAAATCTTCTTATTCTAGTTAATGTCGCTGTACTGACTGAGATAAAATTTATTATTTCCTTATTACTAGAGCCTTTTGATAATAAATACGCCACGACTAATCTTGTTTCGAATATATTTATTTCATAAGTGGTACACAGATCCGATATGAGATCTTTACATCTTTCCGCAGTGCCTGTCTTTAAAAGCGCCTCTTCAAGCGAAGTATAGATATTACACTGAGGTAGTATCGTTTTATATCCATTACAAATTTTATTTTGTAGTACGTGATTTACTTTCATTATAGTTGTCACGCTGCTTCCTGTGAGATTTTTGATCATCTTATATGAGAAATTAGGTTTATGCTGAAGATATAAAGCTATTGTCAATCTTTCTCTTAAAATTCTCAATTCAGGTGGTGTACATAGATCTCTCAACAAAGCAAGTACATTTGTAGATTTTGGCAGCAGTGATATTATGTTGTATAAAGTTGGTATTTCAAACTTATTAAATTTTTCCTTTTGTAATTGCATTGTATATATTTTTCTATGAGTAGTTATGATATGCATTACTTGATAGTATATCACTTCTTATATACTAAATTGTCTTCTTAGTTGTAATTAATTCTTAGATGCAAAAGCAATTTTCGTATGTATATGTTGTAATGAAATTTGTCTTTTTATTTTTTCTTACAAAAAGGTAGTGCTATACTGTAAAAAATGCGTTATAACACATCGAAAGTACTATTTACTTTATATATGAGCAGCAATAATTCGCACATTGTATTATCAAGAAAATACAGGCCATCGAGATTTTTGGATGTAGTTGGGCAAGATATTACCATAAAAGTAATAAGAAATGCCATTCTCTTAGATAGAGTGCCTCATGCGATTCTTCTGACAGGTACACGAGGAATAGGTAAAACAACTATCGCGCGTTTGATTGCAAAAGCATTAAATTGTACGAGTCTGATGGATAATGGAGAAGGATGCGGTATGTGTAGTAATTGTGTGCAAATTGCACGAATGCAACATCCTGATGTGATGGAGATAGATGCGGCGAGTAATACTAGTGTGAATGACGTTAGAGATATCATAGAAACAGCGCAATATATGCCACTTCACTCTAGATATAAAATCTTTATCATAGATGAAGTGCATATGGTTTCAAACAGTGGATTTAATGCAATATTAAAGACATTAGAAGAGCCTCCTTCTCATGTAAAATTTATCCTTGCTACAACAGAATTTAGAAAAATACCGGAAACGATAATATCTAGATGTCAAAGGATGCACCTTCGTGCGTTATCGCAGTTTGAATTAACTGAGTATTATATTAATGTATTGGAAAGAGAAGGATGTAAAGTAGAAAGCGGTGTTGTAGATATGGTAGCAGAAGCAGCTAGAGGCTCAATAAGAGACGGATTATCGATCTTGGAGCAAGCCTTAACTGTAGCATTATTCAATGATAGATGTAGTCCTGTCATTACGCTTGATGATATTGAGTCGTTACTTGGTAAAGTATCATTACTTACTATTGCAGAAATTCTGAGAGATGTAGCTTATTCAGATACGCACGCAGCATTAGAAAAGAGTAGAAAATTGTATGACGGTGGTGCAAATGAAGCAAAAGCTATATTAGAAGCAATGCTTACTGTAGTGTATGAATGCATCATGCAAAGTGATAGTTTAAAGGAATCTGATAGTTGTCTTAATATATTGTTGAAAGATAGTCGTGTGATGGATAGAGCGTTTTTGCTGAAAGCGTGGAATTTACTCATTGAGCTTCAAAAACAAGCAAAGTACACTGCTGATATCACGAAGATGTTAGAAGTGGTATTGGTAAAAATGTCATATGTAGGTACGTTTGAAAATACTGATAAATTAATGGATGTTTTAAAAATGATTATAAGTGATGAAATAGTACAACCATCGTTTATTAGTGATGGTGTTAATGATACTCGTACTACGGAAGATTTTTTTTATAGGATAGAGCGATTGATCAATGATATTATTGCGAAGGGCAGAAGCGAGCTTTTATACGTTGTCAGTAATGAATTGAAAATTGCAGATGTAGATCATGAGTATTGTATTATAAAAGCTAATCCAATTAGTGATGAAAAAAAAGCTTACCTCATATCTCATTTAACTGAAGTGACGGGTAAGAGTTGGAAGTTAGAGTTTACAACAAATGCCGAATGCTTCACTTACTCAGAGTTAAAAAAGCAAAGGCAAGATTTAACACTTAAGAAAATGCAAGACGCGCCATTTATTCAATCAATACGACAATTCATGAGCGATTTTGAAGTAGATAGGACGATTCACGATGACAAGGATTAATTATCATGTTTTTACTTGATATTACTTCGCAAGATGTACACCTTATCAATGACTCATAAGCGCATATCTTGCGCATTTTCACCTTTCTTGTTGACATGATATTTAAGAAGGGTATACCATAGCCGTGTATAGTATATGTTGTTATTTCTAAGGTAAGATTACCTTTATACGGCATATAAAATTTATTCTACTTTCAAGATATTGGCATGAATTCTAAGATTAATTGGCCTGTTTTTACCGTTCTTGTGGTATATCCTGTTCTCATACTACTTGGCATAGCGCTGTACATTGCGTTTTATGGAGTATGCACGAAAGAATTATGGCTTGCAGTGATAGCATACTATGTTTCTAATATATCAGTCGGAGTAGGGCTACATAGATTGTGGTCGCACGGTGCTTATAAAGTTAATAGAGTTGTAGAAATAATATTGATATTTACAAGCGCTTTTTCATTACAAGGTCCAGTACTTGCCTGGGTGTCAGATCATAAATTTCATCATGCATACCCTGACACAGATAAAGATCCGCATACTCCAGTGAAATATCAAAATCCTCTGAAAGGCTTTTTTTGGGCGCATCTCGGCTGGATGATATTTGGAGAATCTACTACGAAGCACATAGACAAAGGTACGATATCTACATTAGGGAAAGATAAGATGCTTGTGTGGCAACTAAAAAATTATTGGCAATTAGCTTTATTTACTCAAGTAGTGCCTACCGCACTTCTTGGCTTTGCTTTTTTCAATGCGCCAATTCAAGCTATGCTAGCAGGCTTTTTGTTCTGTGGCTTAGGTAGAGCATTGCAGCAGCAAATGACTTTTTCTGTGAATTCTATATGTCATTTTTGGGGTAAGAGACGTTATGCTGATGATAGTTCTGTAGATGTGTGGTGGCTTGCATTGCTGTTATTAGGAGAGAATTGGCATAATTACCACCATGCATTTGGTAAAGATTATAGAAATGGCCATAAATGGTATCATCTCGATGTGCATAAGTGGATTATATGGTGTATGTCAAAGATTGGATTAGCAAGAGATTTGCATGTTACTCCAGAAGTGAGGGTAGCTGCGGTACAAAGAGAATACGAGCAGAAAATGCTTGAGAGAGGAAAACAGCAAACTACGGAAGCAAAAGATTTTGCGTGGTGCACTTTAAATGCGGTATCACAAAAACTTGTCTCCTTGGAGAAAATGTATGAAGATGCTTTACAGAGTACTTCCGCGTCTCTCGGTACTGGAAAATTACAAAGCACATTTTCAAACCTTGTACTGTCTATGAAAAATCGCATATCGCAAGATTTTAATTATCGCGCACATACTGTCAGTCAAGAACAGCCTTCTATATCTTCTGCATTAGATTGTGTTGCCAAGATTAATATGATTGGTGAACTGCTGCAAAAAAGTATTGGCGCAGTCAAAGGTTGTGATGTGAAAGTGATTCATCAAAGTGTTATGGATGCTTTGAAAGCTGGCAAAAGAGCAATGAATATTCTGGATAGTGTATTTTTCAGAAGTTTAGATGTTCTACGTAGAGCGGAAACAGCATTAGAAAGTATGAGAAAATCCGATTTTACAGAAATTATGGATGGTACGAAGAAACTTCAGAAATGCCTCTTAAAATTGAAGAAGAAGTGCGCAGTTGCTTAGCTGTGTTTAAATGATATAATCTTCCTGTAACGGCGATATTTCTGCAGTTACAGGTAAGATTAAGATTAAAGAAAGATATAAGATATTTATCTCTTCGTAAAAGCAGATAAACATTTCTCTTTGCGCAAGCTTCATGCTATAATGCTCGTGTGTTACTATACTTTAAAGTGTAATGCTTAATTCATTATTTTGGCATCTAGAGGTAGAAGACAGAGCTTTTCGCAGGGTAAAAATATTCGATATTGGATGGGGAGATGTTCTGATTGCGGGTTTATGGTATGAATGTGGAGTGTGTTATGATCTTCATAGAAGTGCTTACGATCCGAAGGTTAATGTTGATGCTTCAAAAAAAGCTGACATCAGTGTTGTTAATAGTGCCGAAAATAAGGAAGCGCTTATCGTGGAATTTGCACTATTGCATCCATATATAAGAGAACTTGAGCAACATCGTTTGCGATATGAGTATGCGCTTCGTGTACGTCCTACTGAGTCGTATAAAAATCGTATAATGCAGGAAAGAAAAGTTAGTCTGCTACAAAAAGTACGACAGATGATGATGGTGCAAAACGGACCTAATGTTGCTTCAGCTGTTAATCTAATTCTCTTAGATGATAATAAGGAAGCAGTTTCTATGAAAGAAGCGACTGAAGAGCAAGAGGAAATTGTAGATTTTCAAGAATCATCGATTACAGAAGAAGATGACGATGATACCGTCTCTTTCGAAGATAATGTTGTCTCTTTCGAAAATAATGCAGAGAAGAACGGTAAAAATGAGAACTTTGAAAGTGATGAGACTTTCACACGAAGAATAAAGAATGACATATCAGAAGGAAGCATATTGCTGTTTCAAAGAATTAAAATGCTGCTTCTGAATATTGAACATAGAATGTTTCTAAAACGGCAGGAAGCAATGGTAGCGAGTATTGTACCTATAGAGGAGGAGAAAGAGCAAAAAGATATTTCTATAGAGGAAGAGAAGGGTACATCATCAGAAGTAGCGGCGAGTGTTGCGCTAATAGAGAAGAAACAAGAAGATGCATTTATGGAAGAAGAGGTAAGCGAGGAAGAAAGCGAAAGTGTGTTGGTAGTGAAAGATATCTTCGAAAAGAAGGAGGAGAATGATGATAAAGGAAACAGTAATGTACTGCCTGAGGAAGAAGAGAACTTAAGTAATGATGTGCCACTTAATGGAGAGAGTAACTCTACGGAGGGAGAAGAACCAGGAGATGTACCTACGGGAGGAGAGAAGCAAGAGAATGTACCTGAGAAGGAAAATGGTGATGATAATAATAAGGAGCACTTAAGTGATATACTGCCTGAGGAAGAAGAGAACTTAAGTAATGATGTACCATCTGAGGAAGAGAGCGAGTCTACGGAAGGAGAAGAGTCAGGAGATGTACCTACGGAAGAAGAGATGCAAGAGAATGTACCTAAGGAAGGAGAGATGCAAGAGAATGTACCTGATGGAGAGAATGTTGAAGAAGTGAAGTATGATGAAGAGAATGTTGAAGAAGTAAGTGAGGAGATTGAGATACAAGATAATGAAGTAGATACAGTGGAAAATAAGAAGGATGATACATTGCTAGAAGTAGTAAAGAATGTTGTACCCAAGGAAGGAAGTGTACCTAAGGAAGGAGAGAATGATAATAAAGGAAACTTGGATGATACTGTACCATCTGAGGAAGAGAGCGAGTCTACGGAAGGAGAAGAGTCAGGAGATGTACCTACGGAAGAAGAGATGCAAGAGAATGTACCTAAGGAAGGAGAGATGCAAGAGAATGTACCTGATGGAGAGAATGTTGAAGAAGTGAAGTATGATGAAGAGAATGTTGAAGAAGTAAGTGAGGAGATTGAGATACAAGATAATGAAGTAGATACAGTGGAAAATAAGAAGGATGATACATTGCTAGAAGTAGTAAAGAATGTTGTACCCAAGGAAGGAAGTGTACCTAAGGAAGGAGAGAATGATAATAAAGGAAACTTGGATGATACTGTACCATCTGAGGAAGAGAGCGAGTCTACGGAAGGAGAAGAGTCAGGAGATGTACCTACGGAAGAAGAGATGCAAGAGAATGTACCTGAGAAGGAAAATGGTGATGAGCAGATCGTGATTCCAGATATAGCAATAGAAAAAGAGGACGATGAAACATTTTTATCGAAGTATGATACATATATTAAGTTCGGTATAGGCGCTGTTTGGGCTATTTATCAAAACCGCAATACAGTAATAGAAATCATAAAAAAGCATCTTCCTAAAAAAATGAAGCGTTTTCTAGGAGATGATAGTTCGCCATCGACAGAAGAAAGTCTATTAGAAGAATTAAAACGTTTTATTGAAGAGAATTCTAAACCTCAATCTGTACCGATAAACGTGAATTTTGCAGGTGGAGGTAAAACAATACAGCAGAAGGCAATAATGTATCATAATGCAGGAAAGAACGGTCAGAAAACAGAAGCGCAGCAAGGAAATGAGAAAACGTTGCAGAACGTGGAAAGAAAGATCGATAATTTATCCGAAAAATTAAAAGCTGCAGAAGCGCAATTACAGGACGTTTTACAAGATCAGCAAGAATTAGAAGATACACTTAAAGATTATTATCTTGGTTTAGAAAATGGTACGCCTTTAGACGATATAAATCTTAGTAATATTGAAAGCAGAGCAAGGATGCTACGTGAAGCGCGTGATGTGCATGTGAGAGATATAGGTGAATATCGTAGATCTATAGATGAGATGAGAATGCGATTGGATGCGGTAGATGCATTAGCGACTCATTACAATATTCAATCTATGCTTACGCCGTATTACAATGATATACAGCTTTTAGAAGATCGTGTGAATAACTTTGGTAGTACATTGCAAAATCTTGAAGAAGGCGAAGAACAAGAGAGGTTCAATTTCATAAAAACGAAAAATCGATTACTTAGAGCGCAAACAAAGATAGCGGATTTACGTTCAAAAATGATTCATGAAAAAGAGAGTGAGAAAAAAATCGTCGCGAAAATACAGGAGTTAGGAGGCGCTCAAGCTATTGCTGCAGAAGCACAATCTAATGCCAATAGAATAATGGCATTAGATAGTGAGATACGTCGTTTACAAGGAACACTTGCTTCATTGCAAGAAGGAGAAGCACATCCTCCAGAAACTATAGGGCAAATTGCAAGATTACTGAAAGAAAAAGCACGCTTACAGAAGAGTATAAATACTGTTACAGAACGTGAACAGAAAGTACGCGCACTAGAATCCGAGCTTCAATCATTAAAGCAGCGTGGTAACTCTTATATAGCGAGGATGGTGCAGGAAGCGAATTTGATACGGCAATTGGAAAAGGAATTATCTAATTACAAAGATCTCTCTTCTGTAGCGAAATTACTTCATGTGCCGCTATATCAGCGTGAAGAAACAACTGTAGAGCCACAGAAGCAAGCAGCAGGAGCAGCTTCGCAATCAAATGCAGCTCATCAAAATGTAATGAGTCGGTTACAATTGAAGCAAGGGCCTGCTACCGTTGTTTCAGAGAGC
This sequence comes from Candidatus Fokinia solitaria, assembly GCF_003072485.1. NCBI lineage: Bacteria > Pseudomonadati > Pseudomonadota > Alphaproteobacteria > Rickettsiales > Candidatus Midichloriaceae > Candidatus Fokinia > Candidatus Fokinia solitaria. The sequence goes on along the minus strand of NZ_CP025989.1, from coordinate 731,008 downwards.
AATGATTCCCAATCGCATATATTAGAACAAGCGCCTGATACGCTACAGTTCAAGCAAAAATTTGATCTCAAAAATCTCGATTCTACTACAACGCCTTGCTATGGAGAATTTTGCGTATTAGGTGAGAAGCCACAAAAAAATCGTAATCTTCAAAAGAAAAATGTCACCTTTAAAGAGAATGGAGCCGTTCTTGGAAGAAAGATTAAACCTTCGCAGAAAAGCAATGCAATGCAAAATGGTGCAGTGTCTTACAAAAGAAGAGGAGAGTTAGATAATATTAAGGAAAGCTTCCATCTCAAGATAACCGATTTAGAAAGTAAAATATTACGGCTTAGTGCAGAAATAGCAGAAGAAAATGTAAAGCTAAGTAATTTACTTGTTACTTGCAATTCTCAAGATTGTGCGCAAAAGTCATCGGATTGTGCTAGAGATTTAAAGCAAAAAGAGCTTCAGAAGAAAGCTTTTGAAAGAGAGATTGATGATATAAAGGACAAACTGAAAAAAGCGAATAATGAGTATAGCGCAGTGAGAGAAAATACAGGATCGTATAGTAAAAAAGAAATAGCGTTGGATATTAAGGATATGAAGGATGCAATACAAAAAGAAATCGATTTAATACCTATTTTAATAGCAGCGCAGAACAGCCTGCATATTGAAAGGAAAATGAATGAAGCCATTCTAATGGATAAAAGCAATGTGACAGTAGCAGAGTTGTCAAATTATCAGCTGCTTTTGGAACATTTCCTGAAATATTGCGCATCAAATCCAGTGCTTGATGCTGAGCATAGAGAAGTATACGATCTATATAAGAAACATCTTCAACTTATTGAAGAGATAGGAAGATACGACAGAACGATACATTTTGCAAAAGAGAGAATAAAAGAGATCACTATTGCAGTAAGCAAGTATCAGTTTATTAATAAAGATTATACCAACGTACCTGCTCTTCAGCCCTTAGCAGAATCTACATCAACGGATAATTCTATACGCGACGCTACGTTATTGGCATTAGAGGACAGTGCTGCGCAGAATGACTTATCTCTCAATGTTGCAGAAGGTAATATTGTAAGGTTAGAGCAGGCGCTTGTCGCATCAGAAAATAAGATAGTAGAGCTTGAAGGTGTTTTAGCTACTAAAGTTGCTGGAGATTTGGATTACGCAAGGACTGAATTTGAAATTGCAGAAGAAAAATTACAAAAGAACTTAATATCGTCTTATCTGAAGCAATCAAGAGAAGCGACAATTAATTCTCAACGTCAAAAAGAGTTGTACAATACATTGCGAGTTGCAGTTGAAGGACAAGAATATTATGAACGAAACGGTCAAGTTACGCTATTGTATGAGCAAAAACAGTCTGAAGGAGCTAATGCAAGAGAACTCTTTAAATTAGGAGCAGAAACTCGGCAACGTACTTCGCAGTGGATAGATAAATTTAACGAGATGTCTCCTGCGCAAAGACATACTGTGCAAGATTGCGTTGTTGTTACAGCAGAATTGCAAAGAACAGCTACAGCTTACTCTAATTGGGCGTCTGAGAGAGTGAATTTTGGCAAGATAGATAGAGAGCTGTCTCGCTTGCAAGAAGCGGGGCAATATTTCTCTCAGCTACCTTTAACAGCACGTACTGACCAAAATGTAGTTGTAGCAACTGCACAATCTATTGAAAAAGAGGTGCTCAGAAGTGCGAAAAGTTTGAATGCAACCGCAAGAGATGGAGTCGAGCATGTTATTCAAAGTAATTTCAAAGAAAGTGAGCTTCACGGAATGTACTATCTTTGGCATTCCAGCGATGAAAATTACAGAAGATTTCTTCTAGAAAAAATACAGTCTGATATTATACAAAAACACCAATTGAGGAATGATTCAATAGAGAAGCTAGCACTCCTTGAAAAAGACATCGTATTAAATGAGAATTCAGCAAACAGTTTGATACCTACTCTACAAGGTGAAAATTATACTCTATTGCAGAAATTGATAATTACGGTGGAAATTGCGAAATTAAAGCTAAAAGATCATCAATCGTATGGTGCAGTATTGCAAGATATGATTTTTGCGGACGCGAAGAGAATAGAGAATATGCTTATTGTACGGGCATTTCGTATTCAAGATGGTGTTGATGTGAGTGGTATAGATGCGAATATAAGCCAAATGCGCGCTCGCTTGAAAAGTACAGAAGATGAAATGAAAATTGTAAAACAGAATGAAATTCAGCTTCGTAAAGAAATAGATGCATATGGTAAAGCATACACAACAATGAATGATGCAGATCTGTCTGATAAGATTGCTGCAGATTCTGTCAATATAGGAGGGCTGATAAGATCAGCCATAGCGCCAGAAGCTACTGGAGAGGAACAAGCGATACCTCTCAATCCAGATAGTGCTACAACATATGCTTTTAGGCGTGATGCGCTTCAATCAGCAATGCAGATAGAAGAGGTACTACTTGAGAATTTGTTATGGAAAAAAAGTGATGTTTTACCTGCTGATAATGTTACGTTTAATCGTATAGACGGCAGTTTTGACGCTTGGATGAATATGCATCAACAGCAGTTAATTTCTCTTGGTCTAAAGTCAGATGTACTACAGCAATTCCAATCAATGGATGCATATTTCGCTAATCCTGATACGAAAGTACGGCAATTACTTGATAAAAAAAGAGCATTAGAGCAAAAGCATCAGACTATAAGTAGTCAAGAAGCAATAGACGTTGTTGCAAGAATACATAAAGCAGTACATGAAGTATCTATTGCTGAAAGTATATGTCAAATTGCGGAAGACTGGTATAGTGAGTCATTACGCAATTATGGCGCTAAGCAAAAGCTTGACTTTTACAAAAAAAAAGAGATGTATTTAAATGGGCAGCCAATGCCTTATTTTGAAAAATTTCGTAATAGAGAAGAGATTGAAACACTCAAAGCAAATGTACATCAAGAACTTATAAATACAAGAGCGCAAAGAAAAACATTAACAGGAAGTAATTTAGAGCAAGCGAATATCAAGATAAGTCTTTATCTTGATATAGAGGCGGCGTTAGAAGCGGAAATGTTGCCGGAGAACGATGCAGAAAACACTCGTATTGAAATTCAGAAGAGAGAAGAAGCCTTGAATAAGTTACAAGCCAAAAAAACGAAGGTTAACGAAGTATTGCTATCAGTTGAAGATGGTGTTGTAGGAATGCAAGGCGAATTACAGAAATTAGAAATGAAAAAGGAAGAAGTGGAAGTATTGAAGCAGATGATAGTAGAAGTAAAGGGCATGAAAGATAATCTTGCGCGTGCTAGTGCAGAGAATAATTCTTATGAGACAATTTACCAAGGAATAATAGAAGGAGTGATTAGAGGAGATGTTGATTTGAAGGCATTGCCTGATATAGCTCTCCTGCAGCAGATTAGAAGAAGACAGATAACAGAAGGAGATGCAGCAAAGAAGAAGATTGATACATTACGTCATTTAGAACGACAAGTGGCAGGAGATGCTGCTTTGGCGACTAATCTTCAAAATGCTCGAACGACATTGCAAAAGCATCAAGGAGAGTTGAAAGAGATCGAACAGCTTCGTTTACAGGCCTTAAAAGATAAAAATGCACAAGTAAAGAAATTACAAGAGTTGGAGAGAGCAGTAAAGAAAGATCAAGAACTCATCGATGCGCAACGCGTGTTTGTAAATGATTCTATAGAGACATTACATATGTATGATGCTGCGATTGAGAAGACAAAAGACGCAATCATAGGTGTAGAGCATAATATCAAGTCCGCACAAGATGCAATAAAAGATCTGCAAGCGCAGAAGCTTGCGCAAAATAAATTGGAAATAAGTAGATGTGAGCAAGAGAACTCGATAGCTGCTAAGATAGCTGAAATCGATCTTGAGATTGCAGCAAAACGAATAGTTGTAGAGCAAGAAACAGTAGTACAAGTGCAGGATCTCAGCCAAGCTTTTGCGCAAGGAGGAGTTGTTCAAAATATGCAGCAACAGCTAGTGCCTCCTGTAAAATTGAGCGATAGCCCGGTATTATACGTTTCGAAAAAGTTGGAAGAGATTGAGGGATTATGTGATGACGATATGATAGAGCATCCACTATACATGAATGAAAAGTATACTTTGGAAGCTAAAAAATATGCACATAGAGATGCGGAAACACAGTGTTTTAATCTTTTAGAGACGACGCCTGTAAGTCAGAATGAAAAATGGCTTAGCACGTTTGAAGAAAGAACATCGAGAGATCAATCAATATCGGAACCTGAACAAAAGACAAGATTAGAGGATATGATATCGAAGAAAATTGAGGATTTTACAGTGATAGGGCAAAGTATAATGGCGCATGAAGAAACATTATTAACATTATCAAAATCACAGCCGGTAGATGGGATAACGAAAGTACTTCTGCAAAGGCAGATTGATGAAACGTCATTGGCGTTACAATCGTTAAAACATCAGCGATTTGAACTCAGCAATACTATTAGAGAAGCGTATGACCAATTGCATAACTTTGAAGTAAGGTACGGACTTATTGTCACAGGAGCGGATAAAACAATACAATTCGAGATAGATCAAGTGAGGCAGTCTTTATACGCTGCAAGAAAAGGGCGTATGAATTGCCGTGACGAGCTGAATGAATTAGACGAAGCTATTAAAGTAGCAAATCATGATCTTGCTTTATTAGCGGACGGAGCACAGAAACAAGAGAAAGCTATGCTATTACAGGTAATGCAATATAATAGAGAACATGTATTGCAGCAATTAAAAGAATACGAGCATAACATTGATTCATTATGGTCGGAGTTGGTAAGACTTCGAAATTCAGATCGCGGACATGATACTATAGCAAGTCCAGAGAAAGATTTTGAAATACAAGAAAGGTTAAGAGAGATAGAACAATGGAAATCTGAAAATGTTACTGATGTGATGCTGACGCAGGAGCAAAAAGATTCAGCATATGCAAAGCTATCGAGTGCATTAGTGCCGCAAGGAATCATAGTATTGAGAGTTATACCTTATAGCGAATCTTATACTGCGTTAGCAATATTAAGAAGAAGCACGGAAGGAGTATGCGCTGCTGCATTACCGCAAATAAACCCATCAGATACACAACGCATGGTAATAGGTGTGGAAGAGCATAATTTGACTATATGGAAGATGCTACACAATTTATCAATGCTGCTTACTTATTCTGATAAGAAGGAGAATTCGTTAGATAAAGCGGCAGGAATGTTGGAGGAATTGCAAGATATTAGAATACAACATCGAACAGATTTTATACTTCCAGAATATTATGATACATATTTAAAGAAAATAGTAGGTAAGCACACTCTATTAAAGGAGAAAAAGCTTGAGAAGATAAATGAGGAACTAAATGAAGTATCTATGGAAATTATTGCTTTGGAGAATGATAAAAAGCTGCAGGAAGTGAAGCTAGCAGATAAAGAGTACGAGTTAGCTAACACATATGATAGGTTGAAAATACCTGTACTTCAGGACGAAAGAAATGCAATTTCTTTAGCTATAGACGGGATTCAAGACCAGATAGACGAAAAGAAGAAGCAGCAGAGCGACTTAGAGAAAGAGAAAAATTATTATTCGAGTTTGATGGCTTCATTAGAGAGAGGCATAAACGCACATCCGTCTTTCATGGCAGATATAAAAGCATGGCAAATATCTGAAGCAGCGATGAAAGAAAGAGAGGAAATGAATGTGTATTTCTCAGAGAGATTGAAGATAGAAAATGATCCTAAAATCAAGGCTCTTCTTGTTACAATTGAAGAGAAGAAAAATGATGGTGTTTACGATGAGAAAGTGCTGCAAGACTTATCTACTCTAGTGACAGAAAATCCAGTAGCAGACTCGAAGTGGGAGGCGAATGTCTCTCCAATCTTGGAAAAGTGTCAGAAAGATTTTAAGAACGATATCGATGCGATGAAGTTATATCGCGTAAAAAATGAAGTAACGTACGCAAATGCTATAGCATTATGCGTAGAATTGAAAAATGCTCTTATTACAAAACTGACTGCAGATAATGGCGGTAAAAATAAACTACTTTTGGAGGAGTTGAATGCCATACCAGTGCCATCTGGACGTAATGATGGTCAAGAAATAAATCTTTATTTAAAGAAGCTTGATACTTTTGCAGAAAGAATTGAAGTACGAAGTGCATTCTCTGACGTTGGTAAGATGAAAGAAAAGTTGCAAGTTTTAGAAAATACGTCTCCTGAAGAGGCAGCGTATAAAGAGGCCGCTATATCATATAAAGACCTCAGAAATGCTCTCGTTGTCACGCTTAAAAAAGAACAAGATACGAATTCGGGATTGTCGCAGAAATTAAATGCTCCAACTAATGCTGAAAACGTGGAAAGTGCCAATACTAAAGCAGTAAGTGTGCATTATACAAAAGTTACCGGGCTATTAGAAAATTGCTCTATGGAAAGAGACACTATGCAACGCGCGAAGGATAGGACTCTTAAAGCGCTTAAAGACTTGCTGAATCCAAGAGCAGTTTCTCCGGAAGATCAAAAGATCGGTGAATATCAAGACATGATAGGGCATCTTAAGTCTGACATTCGTGGAAACATCGGTCGTAGTTTGGTGTTGAAGCAAAAACTTACTGAACTTTCTGGTGAGTTTGTTCTTCAAAAGTCTAACTCTGCTATAGTGTACAAAGATTTAAAAGATCTGCTTAAGCTTATAGAAAAGAGCTCTCTTACCGCACAGAAGGTGCAGATCGAGACGATGCTGCAAAAATTTCAAAATCCTAATGAAGATGTTATCAGTGATGCAGGGAGACAGTTATCTGAAACAGAGTGGCAGGCTGCTTGTCAATTACATGATCAATTGATAAATGATATCCTGGCACAAATTCAACAGAATGCTGAGGCTGACGAGAAATTATTGCAAGCATTAGAGGGGCAAAAACGACCAGAGAATCAAGCAGAGCTACGTACTTCCTTAACAACGGCAGTTAATGCGATAAGCAATCACAATACGGGGCAAGTTTTTGCGAAATATAAAATTAACATAGAGCAGGCACAACATCCTGCAACAGTAGGAGAAGCCGTTGCATTATATACTTCTACGAGAAGTGCATTCTTGGTGCAAGTACAGAGCCATATAGAGGCAAATGAAAGCTTCTTGAGTAAATTAGAACTGTGGAATGCTGCGGAAGAAGATTTAGCAGTACGCGGCGATGTCGATTTGCACGCTCAGTCTGTTGCGCATTTAAAGGAGACTATTGCTATTTTAGAAAATAAAGATGAGAAAGCGATGCTAATAAAGAAAGGAAAAGACGATATAAAGAAAGTATTAGCAAAACTACCAAAGAAGAGTGATGCAGAACGTGTATACGATAATGTATTGTTATCCTACAAGGATGCAGTTAATAGCATTCAGCGTGAGTTTGATGCAGCGAAAGCAAAACAGAATCATGAAGTAGAGTTGCTACAGCGAGCTGGAAAGACTCAATATGGAAGGGATATTTTAGATTTAGTTTTGGAGTATTTGCGTTACGAAAAGAGTAACAAAACAGAGGAGGGGAGAGAATGGAATAAGACAACGAAGGAGAAGATAACTTCTCTGCATGAAACCAACTTCAATAAATGGGGCCGTTTTTCTGATGATGAAAAAGAGGCTTTTAGAGGGATGGTAAAAATAGAACAAGAGCGCCAGAAATTAGAAGAATTTCTAAAAGAAACGGAGTTTTATCGTGATAGTATCCCAGTGTCTGATGCATTCAAATCTTTACAGTACTTAAAGGAAAAGCATAAGCAGGAAGAGGAAAAAGAAGAGTTATACAAGAAAACATTAGTTGAGCAAAAGGAATATTTGTCTCAGTTTCAAGAATTCTTGGTGCAGATTCTAGATAGTGCTAATAATCTCAAGATAACGCCAGGGAGTACTACTCAGTATTCATCTTATGCTGCAAAGATGTTGTCGTTACTCAATCATGAGAGTGCAAAGAAGCTTGTAGCAAAGATGCCACCATTAGTAGCGTATGCGGTAGATCTTTTTAAAGCTGAAATGGTAAAAACTGATATAGCGATGCAGCGGCAGCACGAGCGCGATTCTAGAGTTGAGGCGCGCGAGCGTATCGAGTCTGAAAAAGAGAAAATATTAAATCTACATCATGCAATATCGAAAATTTTCGATGAAGAGAACGCAGAATATCATGAAAAAAATGAAAACTTCTCAAGTGAAAAAGCTATAAGAGAAGTTTTCCGACATCGTGAGATGGAAAATGCATGGAGAAAATTAGAAATTACCGTATCGCTAGAATTATCTCCGGATAAAGCTATAGTGCAGCGTGATGCTCAGGCCTCAGAGATAGGCGAGTTTTTCGATAATGCAGATCTAAACGGAGTAGATATTGCTGGAAGAGGAGGAATGGAGACTATACTTCGAATGATGTCAGATCTGAAAGACTTAAAAGATAATAAAGCAAACGCTGATAAGGATCTGTTACAGCAAAAGTTTCTGCAGAAAGCGATAATGAAAGAGTTGAGATTTGTCACTGATATACAGGAAGGCGAAGAGAAGTTGATGCAATTGGAGCGCCAAAGGCAAGATTTATGGAGGCAAGATAATAAGCTAGCAAAGCGCTTGAAGAGAGGCGAAGATTTTCTAAACGAGCAATTTAAAACAGATATTCAAAAGCTAGATGATGCGTATCAAAGTCAGCGTGCTGCAGATGTAGCTCAATTACTGCAAGTAGATGAGAGGCAGATTGAGCTTGAAAAGAAAGCAGTTGGCGATGAAATCGCAGTTTTAAACGCAGATTTAATGGAGTTAGTAGGAGCACGTTCTGATGATATTATTCCTACTTTCAAAGATATGAAAATGGATGACTGGCTTAGTAAGGGGATTGTATGTCGTAGCAGTGTATTAAAAAAGCAGTTAAAAGCAATAATAGCATTTCTAGATGATAATATTTTAGCAGTGAAAGATGCGATGAAATACTTTGACTTCAGTAATCAGTATGAAAAGAGAGAGAAATTATATCATGCAATGCAAAAGTTAAAGCAAAGTGCTGAGAATGAGCTAAAAACAGTAGAAGATGCTGAGAAAAAAGAGGGCGGCGAAGTTACGTTGTCAAATGGTGCAATGCTGCTACAGATAAAGAAAGAAGCATCTTCGTTACATACTCAACTTATACAGATGGAAGAATCATCTCTTTCTACGATAAAGACGAGTAACCTGCAAGATATAGCACAGCATGAGCTTACGTCCATAAATGAAAGGTTCGGGGGTAATGAGCTATCCGAGGAGATAGGAAAAGTGCGAGCTGCTCGCATGTTTTATCTAGAAGAGCAAAAAAAAATAGACAAGAGAATAGACCTAGTATCGGATGAGAAAGGGAAAAAAATGGACGAAGAAGAGTTGTTACAGTATACTCTTGACCAGAAGAAAAAGATATTAGATGCTGAGGATGCAAGTGATGCCGCAAGTAGTGGCTATTATAAAAAGTTACAGAACTTGAGTGAATTACTAGTTTTACAGCGCAAAGTTGACGCTGATGAGCAGTCGCTGAAGACGATGAATGTGGAATATAAAGAATTAGACGAACGTCCTTTTCGTAGTCTAGAGCAAGACGAGAGATGGCAGCATCTAAAGAAGAAGCGATCGGAAATAACGAACGAAATAAGTGATAATACAAAAAAGCTAGAAATATTAAAGCCAGTTAGTGATTCAAATTTTAGCGACATAGTAGATGAAATTCAAAAAAATAATCCCGTTATATCTGATGCAGATACTCAGAAAGCTTTGAGCGATTTGGATCAATCGAGAGTGAAAATTAGAAGGTTTCAGTCTCAAGATACAATAGACGAGACGATGGAAGCAGTATTAATGCAAGAGTACGATTCTGCGTTACGTGCATTTATTCTAGCATGTCAGAAGAAATTAGGAATCATGAAGATTACTGAAAAAACCGTTGTAGATGCGGCAAAGGAAATACATGATTCGACTCTCGAGAAGCTAAAGGTAGTGCAGGATGTTATAGTTGTATCAGAACAAAAGCTCGAGCTTATGTATGACGAACGAGGCGCAATATTGGAGGAGGAGAGAGCAGTAATAGGCACGGATAATATAAACATGATGAAACATGGCGTCCCAGATATTACAGATGAATGCGTAAATCTTTATACTGAAGCGTATAAAAAGAAAATCATATCAGACAAGCTCCAAAAACTGCTGCCTCTGCAGGATGCTTATGTGCAGCGATTAGAGAACAATAAAAAAATATTAGAAGGAAGTATACAGCCAGCAGCAACGTCACCAGAAATACGGCAATTCGCAGTAATGAAGGTGCTGGACAAATCTCTCATAAAAAAACGAGAAGTAAGTGAGCGATATCAGAGCGAGACGCAGACGTATACTGTGATGAAGAAAACGCAAAAGGAATACAAGAGAATGCATGAGACAGATCAAGAGATATTGAAAGAATATCAGGAAAAAATTAATCTAATGAATAAAGATGTTATAGAACTAGACAAAAATCAAATCGCACTTACTCAGAAAATATCTGAGCTAAATTCTCTTATGATCGAGAATGACAATGCTTTTAGCGCGGAGCAAAAACAATTATATGATGCTTTCAAGAAAGCGAAGAATATATCTGAACTCGCTGAAGAACGTAATGCTAGAAAAGATTTTCATGATAGAATGCAGCGCAAGATAGTGCAAACTTCGCAAAGCTCAGCGCGAAAAGGAGGTTCGCAGTTGAAAATACCAAATTCAGAGACAGGAACAGAACCAGAAGTATCATCTCTTTCGCAGCAGAGTAGGGTGCTAGCAAAGAAGTTTCAATCTACTTCGAAAGAATATGAGCAAAAAGTGAATAAAGTGATGGTAGATGTCGATGATATGATCAGAGTAATGGAAGCTGGTTATAGTGTAGAAGGCAGTATTTTTTTCCAAGATCCGAAGTTGCAAGTACTGATTGGATTAAAACAAAGCATGATTACAGCGCAGTCGATCCAAAAAGACCAAACAAAAAGTTCATTAGAAAAAGCAGCATCTGAGCAAGGAATAAAATTAATGCAAAGAGATGTGATATTACAACTGAATAATCGTCAGTATGATAATGCATTGAAGGGGAAGTTTACCTTACAGTATCCGGAATTGCCGCAAATGCAGCAAGAAAAAAGAAGATTGTTAGACAATGGCGCTTCAGACGCTGAAATATTAGCTGTGCAGGAGAAAATTATAGCACTCGAGTTGCGAGCTATAAAAGTTGAATTTAATATTTCTTCAGATATCCCTATTATATCATCTCTATATCTCAATTTGTTGGAGGAAAAGTTAAGAGATATTGGAATGCCAATTGATGATGAAGTTTCGCGTAAAGAAGAGCATGCGCGCTACTCAAAAGAACTGCTAAATCTTCAGAAAGAACATGCAGCGTTACAAGAGGGTATAAGAGTACTGAATGAAAAAGCAGCGGTGCGTCAGCAGAGTGTAATTGACAGAACAACAGTGATGATAGAGCTATCGGAGCAAGTAAGGGCTCAAGAAGTGCTACGTCTCGCTTCTTATAGAGAAGAAAACGAGATAAATGATTTTATTGTAAAGTGTAAGCTGGAGATAGCCAATAATGCAAAATTAAAAATTCAAGCCAATGAGCCGGGATTTTATGATGAGATAGATAACCAAATGTGGCGAATAGAGAATGAATTTAAAGCTGATGTGCATGCAGAGAATAGTATGCTTCTAGAGAAGGAAGGTGATGCTATTCTCAGGAAGGAGACAGAAAGCTTTGAAAGACAGAATATCCTTTCAGCACAAGTGGAATTATCAAAAATAGAGCAACAACGTTTAAAGCAAGAGCTTCTCGAAATAACGGATAAGATCTCAATGTATAAAAGTACTACGTGCCTTCCATTACGTCGCGATCATTTAGGTCCAGATGATAAAGAGTATTTTCTCGCTGCAGTTAATAGCGATTATTTGAATAAAAATTCTATACTTTACGGTAATAGTGAAGCCAGAAAGATATTGGAAAATGTGATTTCATTAAAAGGCTTTACGAGAACTGCCAAAATTTATGAAAAAGTAATTATACGTAAAGACACTTCTCTCCCTGAAGTACGTGAAAAATTCAAGCAAATTACAACTCTAGCGCAGCATGCAAAGCAGTTTGGAGTATTGTATGATGAAAATGCTTTATTAACTTGTGATGGAGCAATACGTACGTTAGAGAGAAAAGAATATGTATTAGAGAGTGAGATCAAGAATGTAGTGAAGGAGATGCGAAAACTATTACATTATCTGACTAAAGCATTTGATGCACGTGAGTATATTTTAGCTGCTCAACTTAATGATGTGATACATGTAGCATTAAATAAGCACGGCATGCCTAAAAATGATAAAGAGTATCAACTTCTGATACAAGACGGTGTAGTGCATGATGATGAGATAAAAGTGGTTGCTGATAGAATGAATAAGCTGCATGATGAGATTAATGAAATAAGAGAGGAAGAAAAAAAGCTATCAGAGAAGAGTGAAGAAAACGTTAGGAAACGAGAGGATTTGAATTGCCAATCTAATGCTATTCAATTGACGTTGGATCAAAATGCTCAAGATGCAGCGTCTTTTATAAAGGACGAGAGAGATGCATTATCTAGCAAGTATGAAAATGTATTGAATGCTGCAGAAGAATATATCAAAAGCTTACGACCTGTTAAGGATGGTGCAGGGAAAATTGTAGATGGTAAGTATAGTGGTGATCAAATCGCACTACGTAATCAGAAGTCTGCTGATTTTGACGCTGCTACCATCAGTTTTGTTAATGGCGTGACGTATGCAGAAGAGGTGCGCGATGCAGGTATGCAAAAGATGAAATTCGATAAAGGGATTATAGAAGTTGAGGGATTGAAGCAGAAGTTGCAGGAGATTCAAAGAGGAGGAGATGCGCGAAAAAAAGATCTGATTGCATTAGGATTACAGTATGAGGAAGAGGAAAGTGCATATGCAGATGAAAGCGACAGAACAACAGAATTTTTATTGCAAGTAAAGCCTCATAAAAGAGAGCATGCGCTCTTTTCATCGCTTCAGAAGAAACGTATAGATCATTTGCATAAAATAGAAGATCTATCGTTGGAGCATGATAGAAAAATTGTTGTATTAAATGCACAGATGCAGATGTTGAAGAAAGATCCTAATGCTAAAGATATTGCCTCAGAAGGGGTGAAATTATATAACGAAATGTTACAAATAGCCGCTTATAATAAAATCTCTTTAGAAGAGAGAAAGTACAATGATGGCACCTCTTCTTTCGATATTTTCTCTACACCACTATTGCAAAAAGAGGATGATATAGATGTTTCAAGTGTTGCAAGTGGTTCTGATATCGGAGATGCAAATAATATCTTTATGGCTGAGGAGATACCAAATTTCGGTAGTTCTAGGATGATTCCTTTACCAGTCAGTGGTGCTCGGAAAGTTGGCAGTAATCGGGATATTGCAGTACCGCAAGCTGATGGTAGTAATCGGGATAGCTCAGTACAAGAAGTTTTTCATGACATTAACGATAATGAGGAAGTTAATCATGAGGAAGTTAATTATGAGGAAGTGCCACACGATCCGGATAATCTCTTCGGACAGGAGATAAATCTTGTGGTTGGAGGGCCTCATCAAGAGGAGGGGATCTAAATGTGTTTATTAATAAGTTTGTAGAGTGTTTTGACTATTACAAAAAGCAACTATCTAGATTCTGCTAAATGAAGATATGAGAAGAAAACTATATGTATGACGATTATGCTACGTTATATAGCAGCCTCGTGAATTCTGTATAATCGAGGCTACTTCTTCCGACGAGTATGCCATCTAATTCAGTGATTTGGTATAAGAGATGCACATTATCAGAGTTGACGGCGCCTCCGTATATTACTTTGCGCTTTTCGGTACTTTTTACTAATTGCGTAATTGATGATATTTTATCCATAGATTCGCATTCTGTAGCACCAATATGTTGTGCAGGCTCATATGCTATTATATCGCCAGATAAAGCAACTTTGTCTTGTATGTCGTGATCATTTACGCATTGTATTGTTACGATATCATATTTCTTGGCTACTTCAATTTTCTGTGTAATGATATCATGATTTTCATGCATTTGCCTTCTTTCTTGATGGCCAAGTATTACATATGAGCATCCAAATTCTTTCAGCGCTTTAGCGCTTACTTCTCCTGTATAAGAGCCATTCTCATACTTGCTACAATCTTGCGCACCCAAGTAAAGCAGATCTGAATCGAGTGATGTAATAACATCATGTAGTGATGAGATATAGGGATGTGGAGGACATATTACAATCTTAATGCGTACGGAATTTTTACGAAACGCGACGTCCTTTATTTCTTGCCATGATGCAATAAATGTGTTCATCTGTTGTATGAATAGCAATGAGCCACTCATTTTCCAGTTGGCGATTACGAAAAAATCTCTGATCATTATTCAATGATGTTTAAATAAAACAATCTTCTATGATAGCCCATTCTTGTTTAGATAATCCTGAATCTTCGTATTGTATATTTTCTCCTTTTATTTTGCGTTTCAATATCGTCATTACTTTTTCGGAAAGGTACATACCATTCAGCAGATAATCGTTAAATGCTTCTAACGACGTTGGTACCCAAATTTTTAGGATATCGTACAGTATCTTAGCATACTGCCTTATCTCATACTGTGCATGTCTATCAAGACGCAGTTTTATGAAATGCATCAGATTATTAAGGTTAACTTTCCAGTAAAATTGCGTATAACAATTTAGAGGTAGTACAATTCTTGCTATTTCTTTTGCTACTCCATTTGCAAGCAACTCTTCATATAGTAGATATGCTGTCTCATTATTTTTCTGAATAGAACTGCTAATTTGTTTGCCTAAGGTGGTATCTACAGTTGTATCACGCCCTTGCTTATTGGATGATGATTGCAAACATGGTGTAGAATCATCCGGAGTATACATGTCAGAATCAAGTATTGAATATCTCGCAGAATACTCATTGAAACTACCAGTTCGATGTCTCATCCACTGTCTAGCTATAAATATTGGAAGTTTTATATGCAATTTTATTTCGCACATTTCGAACGGCGTGGTGTGGCGATTTCTCATCAGATATCTGATGAGACCTCGATCCTCTAGCACCTTCTTTGTGCCTTTTCCATAAGAAACTCTAGCAGCTTGAACAACTGCACTATCGTCACCCATGTAATCGATCACTCTTATGAAGCCTTTGTCTAGTACATCAAATCGCTGACCAAGTACTTCATCAAGTGCATTAACTGCACTATGTTTCATACATCCAAGTTATAATTATAACTAGGACTTTTTTAGTATACTACGTCCTCTATATAAACCGTCGTCAGACATCATATGAGGGAGGTGATGTTTTCCTGTCTTTGGATCTATCACTATATTTAGTGCTTTGAGTGCATTATGCGCTCTTCTTGTGCCTCTCTTAGAAGGAGAAGTTTTTCTCTTAGGTACAGCCATGCTATAGGTAACTACATCACATAAAGGTGGTGTAATACTATATTGAGAGATAGGTATTTGCAATAAAGTGAGTCAGTATATTCATAATAAAATACCTAAGCATTATAAATTCATTAATGATTTGAAATTTTTGTAAGCTTCTGAGTCCATTTTGGATAAAAAGTGCCTAGCAATCCGAAGATTGTACCGCAAAGTAGTGTGTACAGTGCACCTTCCATCTTTTTATCGCACAGTGAGTTAATGAATGGTATAGTATGATGAAAAAGACTGCCGAATGCCATTCCTACCATATTGCAAAGAGCGCCAGTAAGGCCGCTTACTTTAGGATCTGCTAACGCGATAGTAGCGGCGATCAGCGGTATTTGGTAAGCAGTTGCGATACCCATGATGAATAATGCGATGTAACAACTTCTTATCTCTAGTATGCTGTATTGTAACACATCAGAAGAGACTGTAGCAAAGAACACAAGAAGCGTTAGCAGAGCGACACCGCAATATCTGATTAATGGTATGCATCCTATGTATCTACTGCTTAAATACCCTATTATAGGAGCACCGATAGCATGTCCCGACAAAATCACTGTCGCTACGTAAGAAGCTTCTAATGCGGAAATGCCTATTTTCTCTTGCAAAAATGTGCTACCCCAAGCATCCATAAATCCCTCCATTACGCCTATCATTGCACCATTTATTAAGAATAAAGTGATTATTTGCTTATTCTTAAAGATAGACCAGATCGCAGAAAAAGTAATTTTCGCATCACTCTTTTGATGATGATACGAAATTAGTGAGAAGTTTTTAGCATTTGGTATTAATAAGAAAATGATCAATGTCAGTCCTAAGCCGATGAGTGAAAGATGTATGAATAATGCATCAAATCCTCGTGCTAAAAACATGTTATTCACTAACACATTACCAATAGCGGCTAAAGCTAATCCTATAGACACAGCAATGCCAAGACTGAAGTTGAATACTTGTGGCGAGAACATTGTTGATAATGCTTTAAAACAGCCAAGAATGGCAGCAGATGATACTATACCAGCTATCACTCTCGAAAAGATTACCGCATACCATGTGTCGCATACAATGCACAGTATCAAGCTAGATGACAATAAGAATACAGATAGAAAAATTACATTTCTTAGTCCAAATCTATCTAATGCTAATCCAACAGGAATGTGTGCGGTGGAATATGCGATATAATAAATACTTGCGAAAAGTCCAAATTCATGAGGGCTGACATGATATCTTGCTGGAAAGTAATTTATCAAAATTGCTGGTAGTATTCTTATAACGTATTGATAGCCATAAAAACAGCTTAAGAATACGGTAATAAGGATTCTGAGATATTTGCTGTTATGCGATAGTGCACTGCGATATTTTATCGGTATATAACGTCCTATGATAGTACCTAGTACTCCTACTGAATATCTTATAATGTGTCTATAACCTAGAAAGACGGTGAAGAATACGCCTATCAGAATTTTGATAATATTTTTATTCTTAGTCATACGTATTATATTAAAAATTCATTGACACTCCTCCAAATAGAACACCTCTCCATCTTATTGCTGCTTTATTACCGAATGAACCGGCAGGCGTAAGACTTGGCTGGCGTAATACTTCTGTTTGTAAGAATAATGATAAATTTGAATTTAATCTATACTCTGTGCCGGCGCCTAATTTCCATAACAAGCCGTTTCTCTCTATATCATTGAAAAGATTGTACCGTACATTTTTGTACTCGCGCATAAGATAAATCTCCATCTCTTCAGAGAATAAATCGTCACTTGTCTTGCTGCTATACCATCCATATCCTATGCCAATGTTCAAATATGGCACTACTCGCATAGATGATGGTATGAAAAGCTTTGTTGCGGCCATAATACCGTAGCACTGCAAAATTGGTTCGAGAGAAGCGATTTTCTGTATTGGTATATTGGAGAAAATTACATCAACTCCTATACGCGCGATGTCTGAAAGACTTCTACCATAGCTACATTCGAGATAATATGGAAATTCTCCTTTTAGTGATTCAGCAGCGCCGATACTACCTGCTTTTTCTGAAGTACGTAATCTTATTTGTTCAATTGTACCTACGCTTGCACCAAAACCGAATGATATATTATTTTCGTTTATGCTGTGTGCGCTATTGAGGAAAAGAGGCATGCATAAAAGCATTATAAGCATAAACTTCATTCTACTCATACAGCGGTGATAATCTGTTAAAAACTGCCGATACAGTTCACAATCTATAGCATAAAAACAGCACAAGAAAAAGTACATTATACCTTTCATTTAAATGACTGTGAAGATAGGATTTTATTTCGCTTTAGTTGTAAAAAATCTTCTTCAGCGTGAAAAGAGGATCTAGTTAACGGGCTTGAAGCTACCATTAGAAAGCCTTTACTCAGTGCTATTGTTTTGTACTCATCAAAAACGGCAGGTGTGATATATTCTGAAACTTCTACGTGCTTTGGAGAAGGGCGTAAGTATTGTCCTATAGTGATAAAATCTACTTTAGCGGCGATTAGATCATCCATAAGCTGTATGACTTCAATTTTTGTTTCGCCAAGTCCAAGCATAATGCCAGATTTAGTAAAAATATCTGGTACGAGTTGCTTCATTTGAAAGAGTAATTGCAAAGAGTGGAAGTATCTTGCACCTGGTCTGATTGCAATGTATTTGCTTGGTACTGTTTCTAAGTTGTGATTAAACACATCAGGTTTTGCAGATGCTATAATGTGGAGCGCATCGTTCTTATTTCTGAAATCCGGAGTAAGTACTTCTATTGTTGTATGTGGAGAATACTCTCTTATAAGTTTGATGCATTGAGAAAAATGAGAAGCGCCACCATCTTTTAGATCATCTCTGTCTACAGAGGTGATGACTACATGTTTTAGTGCCATTTCTTGAACTGCTTTGGCTACTCTAAATGGTTCTGTAGAATCTAATTTTTGCGGTTTTCCTGTTTTGACGTTACAAAATGCGCATGAGCGTGTGCACGTATCTCCCATTACAATAAAAGTTGCGTGCTTTTTACTCCAGCATTCACCTATATTAGGGCATGATGCTTCTTCGCATACAGTATGAAGAGAGTGGCGCTGTACAATATCATGTGTAGCGTCAAAGTGCGCACTTGGTGCTTTTACTCTGATCCAATCCGGTTTTTTGCTCTTTTCAGAAGTAGAAGGTGACATTCTGTTAAGCTATGCATTTTCGTCAGTGACTCTATAGAGAGTGACGTAAAAATTCAATGGATTAGCAAGGGCTTGTTCTGCTGAAAGTGGTCTATTGTTCTTAAATTCAAATGCTACCAGTACCAATTTCCCTACAGGCGTTTTACCAGGATAATTCACATTTATTCTTACCTGTGCGGTGTTATCATTTAAAAATACTATAGATTTCCAATCTACCGTAATAATCCCCTTTTCTCCATATACTGCAGATGGACTTTGAGGATTAGAAGGAGTATTTTTTGTCACATAGCTATCGTAAGAATCGGGAGATGACATTGATGGTACTACGATTTTGTACTGATATCTGAATGTTTGAGGAATATACTCCTCTCTTGCTCTGATATATTGCATTACTAATGCTCTCTTCATTGCGACACTTGTTGAATATTCTTCAACTGGAACAGATTTTACGACTGTAGGAATACCAGTAATACTATCGATTTCTACGACAAATGGCTCTATGGATTCTGTATTCTTGATATGTTTTATTAAAAGCGCGGAAGCTATTAATCCAAGTAAGCATAACACAACTAGTACTGCTAAAACATTACGTTGCACAATGGCTATTTCGTATGATTCTTTATACCATGTAGGTGCGTTTTGTTCTTTGTTTTGCATTGACGTTTCCTTAAGATCTATCTTACCGGTGCAAGTAGCACTACAATTCTATGGATACACTTTTAGAAAGTCAAATATTCGAATGTTAGGTAAAATTGTTATTTCACTCATTTTTTTATGGCATTGCATTGCGATATCGCATGATATTTTTGCAGCGGAAAATACGTATCGTGAGCTGAATGATGTATGCGAAAGTACGCACAGAAATACTATGGCATTCAATGCCGTATTAGGTGATAAAGTCCTTTTCCCGATTGCGAAGGCAATAAGAGGCAATCATAAGCAATATCATAGAAATTTTATACACAACTTCTTTTATAATCTGAGAGAGCCATTATACGCTTTGAACGGATTATTACAGGGCGATCCAAGAGCGGCTGCGCAAAGTATGTGTCGATTCATGTTTAATACTACAGCGGGATTGCTAGGTACTATCGATGTTGCTTCAAAGATTGGTATTGCGGAGATTAAAAATGGATTTTCCGTCACGTTTACCAAATGGGGTATTCGTGCAGGAAATTACAATATGCTACCTCTTTTTGGTCCATCTTGCTCGAGAGATACGTTTGCGCTTGCAATGGATCTTATATTAGATCCGTTAAATTTCGTACTTCCAATTGGTGCATTAATTGCGATTTCTTCTGGTGAAATAATAGTAGCAATTGATGAGAATTTAGATTTGCTTCAAGAGATTAATGATATCTCTCTTGATGAGTATGCGGCTTTGAAAGCGGCTTATGTCGTCAAATACAGTGCGAAAGCAGAGAAAAATGATAAGTAGATTGCTAATTATGTAAAAAGTACAGCGTTTACAAAATGTGCTTTTTCTGTTAAGTAAGCATGCAAAGTGCTTCTATAAATAGTGCGGTGGTGCCATGAGAGTATATTATTTAATATTGATATCATTATTTATTTTGATTCCTAAAGTACGTGAGGAAGTAGCTTACGCAAATCCTGGTGCAAAAGTAGCCTCAGCAAGTAATATAGATGATATCGTAGTCGATGATAAAGTATGTGCTGGAGAAGCAGATCTTACAGGATCTTCTACTACTTTCACTAATGTATATTCCTCTACGCAATCCATAAGGAAATCGACAAAAAAATCTGTAACTACTAAGCGTAAAAAGATTGCCAAGAAGAAAGTGGCAGTTGTTTCGAGGATAAAGCGTATGAAGAAAATATATAAGAAAAAGATTCACTCTGCTAAGAAGAAGCCTTCTAGCACTATCTCGAATAGCGCTATTGTGCTAAGAAAAGCATCTACTGCAGCTATCGCAAAATATAGCACTCCTGTAGTTGTTGCTAGTCATTCGGCGGCAAAATTTACGACAGATAATCGTAATAATGCTTTAACTATAAGCAATTCGAATAAAACTTTAGATGCTGGAGTATCGAGAGAAGTGCGTTCTTCCAAAGATGTAGAGTGTAAAAATGAGATCGGTATAGGTATCGATATAGGCAGAAATATAGGACACTCATTGCAATTGATAGATAACTCTACTGTAGAGAGAAATAGAGTTGTTGGTGCTTCGTTGTATAATCTTACCTTATCGCTTAGCAGAGAAGTGCAGAAATCTAAAACATTTGCTGTACTTGTGGGGGCATTTTTAGGTAGTAAATTTGTTGCAGGAGATATCTTAAGTGGAAGAGGTATGATGTTCGGCGTAAGTTCAAAATTGCTTATGCTACCGCTAAGCACGGAGAGTGATGTTCACATCATACCATATGTTGAAGGGCAGTTAGGATGGTCTATTATGAGCTATACTTCTCTAAAAGATGTTATTGATGTGTCGAGTTCCAGCGTAAGGATAATCGATAGAGGAGATTGTGAAGAGAGTGAGGGCTATCGTATTCGAGGAAAAGTTACCGCAGATGATGTATCAGGAATGTATGGAGCGGCAGTAGCTGGTATTCGTATTACTGATGGAAATGTGATTGTCAGTTTTGGCGCTAAAATAGAGCAGAATTTTCAAAATAGCGGAATATTAGATGCAACATTGAAGAATGATGTCGTGAGAGAGTGTTCACAATATGGTACTTTTAATGCTTCCAAATCATCGACGGATAGAACATATGTAATCACCCCTTCATCGATAAGTAAATCCGGAAGTACATCACTGTATGGTATAATTGAGTTATCTTATAAATTTTAGCTTTTCTTAGTTGCGATATTGTCATTGAGAGTAAATTGTTTATGAGTGATGATTCGGAAAAAAGATTCTCAAATAGATTTGAAAGCGTATTTCTCTTCAATGACAGATGTAGAACTTCTCGCATATGTGTGTAAGTACGTAGCAAGGAGAGATCAAGGGGAGGTGATAGCAAAGCAGCTTCTTTCATATTTTGATAATCTCACCAGTATAGTTCACGGCTACTATCTCCCGTATCGTGGCGAGATCAATGAAAAAGTAGAATTTTTTATGTCACTGCTATCTAATGTGTTCTTCAGATTCATTTCGCCTAAAGGATTAATAGGCTTATATGTTTCTAAGGACATTAATCAGCTAGTAGAGTATTGCAGGATTACTATGTCGTTTGCACCTAGAGAAAGTATGTATATCTTTCATTTAGATGCGAAAAATATCATTATTGACGAAGATGTAGTAGGTATCGGTACAACAGATAGAGTACCAGTGTACCCGAAAGAACTTGCTAAATTAGCAGCATGGAAGAAAGCTTCGTCATTAATAGTAGTGCATAATCATGTAAGCGAGAATCCTTATCCTTCATCAGCTGATATAGAAGTTACCAATGTGATAGAAGAGCATTTAAGAAGAGCAAATATTAAATTATTCGATCATTTGATTATTACAAAGTCACTTTATTATTCTATGAAAAATCGTAATTGTTGTAAGATATCTCACGATTTTCTTCATGTGAGGGGTAAAAGTTCAGTATATAAAGAGAAATGTAAGAGGTAGCTTTCGTGAAATAGCAGTAAAGGAGTGATGATTTAATGCAAATAAGCGTACTAGCATTTACTGTATTTTCAGACAGTGAATCGATAACGTCAGAATAGTATAGTACTAGTAATGCTAAGTGTTATTTCTGCATTCTTTTACAGTTAGATAATTATTTGTTCGAGGCGAATAGTATAGTATATTGGAGTAATAGTTTGATTACAATTTGCATTTTCGCTCTGATATCAAAAAGAATATGCGAGTGATATCACTGTATAGTAAGGAAGTGAAAGTTCTTTTAGTTATTTTATCATATGAAATATGAGTGTGCATGTTATTACGTTTGGTTGTCGGCTAAATTCATATGAGAGTGATATTATCAAGAGAAATGCGCAAACAGCGTCGTTGACAAATGCTGTTATCATTAATAGCTGCGCTGTTACGAATGAAGCGGAAAAAAAATTGAGAAAAACAATAAAAGGTCTCAAGAAAAAGAATCCTCATTTATCTATCATCTTAACTGGATGTGCTGCGCAGATATCTCCAGATTTTTACAAGAATTTCGATGGAGTAGATTTTGTTATAGGAAATAAAGAGAAAATGCAAGAAACGACATATTTCGATATACAAGAAAAGATGTTGAGTAATGAATATGGTAGTGTCGCAGTTGGTGATATCATGTCAGTACAGCATACGTATGAAGATGAATACGTAATAGCTGAAGGTAGTAAGACAAGAGCATTTGTAGAAATACAAAATGGATGCAATCATAGATGCACTTTCTGCACTATCCCATTTGGTAGAGGTAATAATAGAAGTGTACCGTTAGGTAGTTTAGTGAAGCGTGTTAGAAATTTGATTGATTACGGATATAAGGAAGTGGTGCTGACTGGAGTTGATATTACAGATTATGGCCAAGATTTACCGATAAAGATAACATTAGGAGAAGCTGTAAAAAGACTTTTATCATGTGTGCCGAATATTATACGTCTGAGATTATCATCTATAGATGTATCAGAGGTAAATAAAGAATTGTTACAAGTTATTGCCGAAGAGGAAAGATTGATGCCTTTCTTTCATATTAGTATGCAATCCGGAGATGCGATGATTTTAAAAAGGATGAAGCGTCGTCATTCTCCCGAGGATGTTACGAATTTTTGTAAAATAGTAAGAGAATATAGAAAAGATGCAGTATTTGGCGCCGACATTATTACAGGATTTCCTACTGAAACGGAGGAGCATTTTAATAATACTTGCAAGCTGGTAGAGGAAAATGCCATTTCGCATTTACATGTGTTTCCATATTCTCAGAGAGATGGCACTCCTGCAGCTAAAATGCCACAGATTGCACATCATATACGTAGAGAAAGAGCGTATAAATTACGTGAGATAGGTCATAGTATATTACGGGAATACTATAGCACATGTATAGGAAAAGTTGTTACCGTCCTCTTTGAGAAAGGTAATGAAGGTAAAACAGAAAACAATAGTAAGGTATATGTAAATACGCAGGTGCAAGAGAATGCGCTATTACCAGTGAAAATTGTTGAAATTACGCAAAATAAAGACGAATTAAAGTTATTTGGAGAATTATTATAGTTATTACTGTATTAATTTTGGCGCTGCTTCAGAATGTGAAGAATATATCACGATATTAGTATTTTTATCATTATACTGTGTTGCTTGATTTTCCTTCTGATTATTCACGTGGAAAACGAAATCGTTTTTATTCGTATTATTATCAGTAGCTTTTATCAGATCAGAAAAATACTTCATCATCATCAATTCATTCTCCTCCGGTTCTTGATGTGAAAGTACTGCTCTTTCTTTTTCCGTTAAGATACAATATTTACCCTCTGTGAATAACATAACGTTAGTGCGATTCATTATTGCCGGTATTGCATTTGAGAACACTAAAGAAGCGTCAATAAAGGAATTTTGTAGAGTAATACCATTTCTTTCGAATATCTCATTAATCACATCTATAGATGGCGTGTCTATTGCTATTGCCATGAGAAAGAGTTCGTTACTATCTTTGATAATAGCGTATCTCTCCATTACATGTATCGATTTTAAAAGAGTGAATGCTTCTATATCCCACTGTGTCCAAAAAGCGACTACTACTTTTTTTCGGTATAAATGCGCAAGAGAAATCTGTTTTTCGTCTATAATTGCAAATGGAATATTCAATAGATTGTAACTTGCAGTGACATAATCACCGGAACTACAGTAGTTATGCTTGATATCCATATCTACTTCCGCTGCATTCGAAAAAGAACGTAAAGCAGTGACAAGAAAACTGGAAAAAATAACGAAAAGTAAGAATCGTATCATTAAACTTTCTAAAAGAGGCCGGAGTCAGAATCGAACTGACGTATAGCGGATTTGCAATCCGCTGCATTACCACTTTGCTATCCAGCCATTGCCGACAAATATCGGAAAATATAAAATCCGTATGAATCTTATTTCTTCTGTGCCATTCTTAACCTTGCTACTCTTTTTACCATTCTTGCAGCATCTAACATTGCTCTTCTCTTTGCTTGAGACGGCTTTTCTCTGAATCTCTTCATCTTCACTGTTTCTAATATCCTTTCCTTATACATACGGCGTGACAACTCAGCAAGTGCGCTACTCACATCGCAAGTTTTATCATCCGTTCTTCTAACTAAGATTTTTATTGCCACAATAATACGTAAAGAGTTATATACAATAGCGAACGTAATCGTCCTGCTACACGGGATTTTATTTAATTTCCATACGAAAATCAAATAAATACAAGGAAAATACCAGTTCATTTTAGTTTTTTATGCTACTTTACGATATTAGTTCTCTTATTATATCAGTGTGATGAGTGATGAATTTTTGCCTAAAATATTATTTATAGGAACAGGCGCTTTATTAACTTTAAAGCTATTGTTTGTGAGCTTTACAATAGGCTTATTTTTAGGCACATTACTTGCAATTCTCAGATTTAACGGGATTCTTTCTCGTAGTATAGGTGCTTTTGTATCGTTTGTACGTGGATCGCCGATGATATTGCAGTTAAGTTTTATGTATTTTGTTGTGCCGCAAGTTACCGGTCTTTCCATGGAAGCAGAGAGTGCAGGCTTTATCACTCTTGGTATTAATAGCGCAGCATATATAGCGGAAATAGTGAGAGCTGGTATCAAAAGTATTCCAAGTGGGCAATTTGAAGCGTCAATTGCTTTACAAATTCCAGTGTTGCCAATGTGGAAAGATATAATATTACCGCAAGTTTTCAGAAATACATTTCCTGCATTTACGAATGAGATTATCACTTTACTTAAAGAAACAGCATTAGTAGCTACTCTTGGAGGAATGGAGATAATGAGAAGAGCGCAAATTGTAGGAGCAGAGGAATTTTCATACTTCTGGCCTCTAATAACTGCAGGTTTATATTACTACGCTTTAGTACTACTTATAGAACTGCTTTGTAAGAAAATTGAAGGAAAATTATTTTAAAGTAATTACAACGCTTTTTTATGGATCAGAATATTTCATCTTTTCGCTTTATCTCTGCATCTGCAGGCAGCGGCAAGACAACTAGATTAATAGGATATATTTTGCAACTTCTGTCGCGTGTTTCAGTGTCAAAAGTTCTTTCCTCTCATAATTATTGCAAAATCGTGTGTATTACTCACACAAATACTGCAGTTGATGAGATATCTCACAGATTAGCAAAAGTGATAAACGATTTGGCTTTAGGGAAAAAATTGGACGCTAGGTATGTTAGTTATATTGGAGAAGCATGGCTTTCTGAGACGAATATCCAAATGTTTAGCGAATTGTATGCAAAGTTGGATGAGATTGTACTGATCAAAACTATTCACGGTTATTTCAGTGCTATATCACATATACATGCTAAAATTATTTCCGAGGAAGATGATAAAGCAATTTTTCAAAAAGTTTTTGTTACTATCGTAAGAAATTTATTGCGTACTCATACTGGTAATATCGTAATCGAATCATTATGTAATGCATTACGAATACTATCGTTGGAATTAAATTTTAGTCTTTTAGATAGTTGTGGTGATTTCGTGTATGAATTCACAAAAATGTGGTTTAGCAAGAAGCGCAGCAATTACATGCTGCTGAAAGAGCGGATAGCAGTACTGACGATTTTTAGCGATATAGAATCAATGTTACAAAATATTAAGTATGAAGAGTTGCTTGATGTCGTGAAACAAGTCACTATTGATGATGACAAAACTTGCATTACTCGCTTAATAGAAGAGTACAATAGAGAGAATCCTATAAATCTTCTTGTGGACAATTTTTGCTTAGCAGAGAGTTGTACGAAATTGATAGATGAACATTTGAAGATTTATATCGCTTCATTTGAAGAAGAGGAATATCTGTCTACACCGTTTGTAATGGTTGATTCTTTGAAATCAAATGTAGAGTACAAAAAGTTTATAGAATGGACGCAACTGAGTGCGGAGAGTAAGAAAACACGTTTCAATGATTACATAGAATGCTTTCTTACTGAGAAGAAAGAGATGAGAAAAAAATGCAAATTTTCTTCATGTGAGTTATCAGCACGAATTTTTAAGAATGAAAGAGAAAAAATCGAAAAATTAAGTATTGCTATAGATAAACTGAGATATATCAGAACATTTTACGGTATCGCGCTTTTTTCTGTAGTGTCTCATATAGGGTATTCTAATTTCAAAGATACAGAATGTGTACGTAGCTATAATGATATCATGACATCTGCGTGCTTCATGTTGAAAGAAGAGGCGAATAAGTATCAGTTATATCAAAAGATAAGTCATATACTTATCGATGAAGCGCAAGATTTAGACTCATTGCAGTGGCAGGCTTTGCATTCTATTATGGATGAGTTTGCGTTTGATGATACAGGTAAAAGCATTTTTATTGTTGGAGATCCAAATCAAGCGATATTTAACTTTCATAACGAAGAAATTCCTTCTTTTGATGCAGAGTTTCAGAAATTTCGTAATCATTTTCGCTCTCAAGGAAAGGATTTTATTCGCAATAAACTATCCGATAACTGCAGATCAAATAAAAGTATTGTGAATTTTGCGAATTGCTTATTCAGTCGCTTTCCTCAATATACAGCAATGATTGCATCTTACGATTCGGATGGTGCAGTGTATTTTTTCCAAGATACTACAGCATATAAAGAAATATATTTGAATATTCCAGCTGATGAAGGAAGCGATATAGAGGTAATACAAAGCAGTAGCGAGTGTAGCGAAGAAAGATTGATAGAAGTGTTATGTCGAATTGCCGAGTTATCTAACGCGAAAATTTCTGAACTATCTGATGTGTTGGTATTATTTCGTACGGCAAAAACAGGGTATGAAAAAATGGTACGAGCAGCAATTGATGCTGGATTTACAGCGCATCACAGTGCGAGTAGCGAATATGAAAAAGTTTTAACTCAGATAAGATATTTGTTGGAATTTATTTACAATCCATATGATAACAGTAATCTCCTTTACGCTTTATCATGCGTGACAGATATACAAGATATTCAAAACGATATAGATAGCGAGCGCGAACATTCTTCTTCGTTATGGGAGGTATTGCAAAGTAAAAGAGGTAATGAAAAGTTTGTGATTTTTTTGCAAGAGTGTTGTGAGCTAGGTAAATGGAGTGAGTTTAGATTTCTTCTAATACTATTACGTCGTTTTCTATCTCTAATGAATGATTCTACTATTTTTGTCGTAGAAAAGTTACTTGAGAATCTCGAATCTGATGTGATGTGTACTTCGATAGCTGAATTATGTCTACGATGGAATGAATTTTCTGAAGTTTTATTCAAAAAATTAAAGAAAAACGATCGTTTAGAAAAAGATACTGGTATTGTATTTAGTACCGTGCATAGTGCAAAAGGGATGGAAGCATCTCACGTCATAATAGCAGACTATCCATTTCGCAGCAGAAATAGAAAGAGAATTGTTATTAATGATAGCCAAGAGATTGTGTTGAAATTGCCAACTCTAAGAGAGAGTTTTTATAAGAGTGTGACTACTCAGAATCAGTGCGAGCAAATGGACCTTGATAAGCTTTTATATGTCGCTGTCACTAGAGCAAAGAATTATTTGTATTTCTTATGAGTGATTACAGCGCTAAAGATCGCTTTTATATGCAAATAGCATTGGATATAGCGCAAAAAGGCGCAGATGTAAAAGAAGTACCTGTAGGAGCGGTAATTGTTAATATAAAGAACGATACTATTGTTGCGGCTACTCATAACCTCACAATACAAAAGTGTAATAGAAATGCACATGCGGAGATGATTGCAATATCGAAAGCGTCAGATTCTATTAATATGGGCTTTCTTGATCATCACGCTATTTATGTTACATTAGAGCCATGCGCGATGTGTGCGAAGGCGTTGTCATTGAGTAGAGTAAGAAGTATCTACTATGCTGCTGATGATGCAAAAGGCGGAGCGATAAAAAATGGAGTACGTATTTTTGATGATGCCAGCACAAATCATAAGCCTTTGATATATTCAGGGCTGTTTGCTGAGGAAAGCAGTATATTACTGAAGAATTTTTTTAATACTTTAAGAAAAAAATGAATCATATAGGGTTTTTGAGAAATAATTTTATAGCACGCTGTTTTTCCGGTTGCTTCATAGTAGCTGCGTCATTATGTTTCAATTTTTTTGGAGGATATTTATTTCTGTTGTATTTAGCAGCTATAGGACTACTGATGATAGTGGAGTTGCGAAAAATGATAGTGTCTTATTACGGAAAAATATCAAGCGGTGCGCATAGAAGATTGAAGATACTAGAATGGATGCTTTTGAGCATTGCATGTGTTTTATGCTTTATTGACAGTATGCTGTATATAAGAGAGGTAGAAAATGGAAAATGGATTGTAACATTACTATTTATGATTGTATGGAGTACAGATACCTGTGCTTATATTAGCGGAAAGTTATTTGGCAAGAGATGTCTACCTTCTTATATTAGCCCTAGTAAAACTTATGAAGGGCTGTTTCTTAGTATTATAATGACAGTCATAATTGTGTATCCGATTATTGAGATGATGCAAAGGTATGGTGTTTATAGCTGTACTGTATCGCATTTAGAGCATGTAGTATTCATATTGCTTCTGAGTGTTACGTCTCATTGCGGAGACCTCTTAGAATCAGTTTTTAAAAGACATTTCATGGTAAAAGATAGCGGCAGTATAATACCAGGGCATGGTGGTGTGCTAGATAGATTTGACAGTATGATGCTAGCGTCTATTGTGATGCGCGTATACTTATCTATATAACGTTACCGGAATAGCACTTGGTGTATCCTTTTCGTCCATATTGAATCAGGGTAATCTTTCTTAGCGGATAAATAATAAAGATTTGCAATATGCTTCATCCCCATGCCATACCACGATACAGCCATTCTATATGTTGCTTCTTGTGTTAATGCACTATCGTATTGCCCTTCCAAGATTTTTTTATATCTGTTAGAAGCTGCAAGATAATCGCCCTTTTTCTCATAGAAGCGTCCTATATCCATTTCCTTTGCTGCTAGTATATGTGCACAATAACGAGCTTTTCTTGCGGCATCACGTCCATAATCTGTATCCGGAAAATTTTGCGCGACGAACTCTAGTGCTTCTTTTGCTTTATATGTAATGTACTGCTCTCTTCCTATATCTACAATTTGAGTGTAGTAATTTATACCACTCATATAGTAAGAGTAAGCTATATACTTACTCGTTGGATAGCGAATCTGAAAGTCATCTTTTGCTTCTATAGATTCATCAAAACGACCTTCCTGATATAAGATATATATCTTCAGCAACAATGCCTTTTCTGCTTCCGAAGAAGTAGGATAGTATGTTTCTATCTCTGCTATATCCTCTAGTGCAGTGTTAGGGTGACTATCTTTTTTTTGCATTGCTGTACTGTAAAGTCGCGCAGGATCTTTTTTAGAGTAATTCCTCACATTAGATGCACATCCACATACGAGGGATGAGCAGATGATAGCGCTTATTATGCGGCGAAAGCGCTTCATTACCAAGTTTGAGAAAGTTGAGAAATGCGAACTTCTTGTATCATAGAAATTTACCAAAATAAAGTATGAATATGTAATTTCATTTTATTCATTTGCTACTTTTCCCTATATATGTTCTTTTTGCTTAATTATTATACGTTACTACGATCTTCATTATTCAGAAGAATTTGGATATTATTTCGACCATTGATAGTACCATTTCCACAAATATCAGAAATATTATTATCATTTCTAATCTTAGAGAATGCGAGTGATTGACCTCATCTCGCAATATCTCATATAACTCATATATTATTGCGAGTCTTCTGTTTAAGTTATCACTCCTTTGTTGAATATCCATGAATTTGCGAGAAGCATCATAGACGTTTTCATATTTCGGATTCTTCCAAAAAAATCCTGGAATATCTAAAACATCATTACTCAGATTTATTGCGCTTCTTTCCATAAAAAGCATTCCTATTTTTTTTGCAAGTTCTCTTCTAGGTACCTTTATATATCCTCTTTTTACCAACTCAAGAGGGATTTTTTTGTTCTCTTCTATCAAGGAGAAAACTGAGATCTCGAATACTCTCAGCTTAACAGATTGTGATAATCCATAAGAAAGTGCCAACTTAGTATATGGATTGTCGTCATTCTTCTTAGAAATTTGTATTACATCACTTGCCATATCTATATTAGTTGGACCATCCTCTAGTACAACGTAGTAGCATAAGTCTGAGAGATAGTTTTCAAGAGGCGCATCTACGTATTCGATCAGATTCTTCAAGAAAAGCGCCTCCTCTTCTTCGGAATAATTCCAGAATATCACGCATCCGTAGGAAAAAACGAATATTTCCTTCTGAGTTTTTGACGAATTTGTCACATGAATTGCATCAGAACTGCAAACTCTCACCGGCGTTTCAATACTGGTGAAGACTTCAGAGAATGCGAATAAATCGCATCCAGAGCCGATACAGTACGACGCGCACCTAAACATTGATTACTTCTAATTTTTTATAAAACATGCAGTGTGAAGTTACACGAAATCACTTAATGGTATCTAAGATATTTTACAAGGTCAATAAGCGGATGTTTTTGAATTCAGTCATGGTGGCAGTTGTTCTTTACTATGAGCATGATTTAAGAAAACACTACAGAGTTGTAAGGCATTTTTATAACGAGAGCATAACTACAAAACTTGTAGCAAGTAAACGTGCACTACTTTTTCGATGCCGCTAGATTCGAGATTTCTCATAGCACTGATTAGTATTCTTCAAGTTGAGAAGATTTCAGTCACTTTCGAACTTTTTGAAGCTTTCAAAGTGATATTGTATCGCTAAAGCTTATGAGAGTCGAAAGTGACATGAATCTATCATCTGTATTCAGTCTATCTGTTCAAAAAATGTATGTTCTTGGAAGATCTGCTTGTTATGTCGTTTTTCAAAATTTTCATGTATTTCTTGCGCCATTAAGCACTTACGTGCTGTAGGTCTAGCAAGTAATCTCATAATTCCTATCGGTTCGCCAGTTTCTTCACAAAAGCCATATTTTTTATCTTCTATTAAACGTAATGTGCTGTCTATGCGTTCAATTAATTTCCGTAATCTTTCTGTTTCTCTCACTTTTATATGTATATTCGCTTCTTCGACAGCACCGTCCATTTCTTCGCTTTTGCTGATTGCGCACTTAGCTAAATATTCTTTAGCATTTTCCAGTGCACGTAATAATCTTCCTCTCCAGTTAGATATTGCACTCTTAAAAAATTGTAGATGCTTTTCCGACATATATTCCTCATCTGGAGATGGAATATAATCATCAATCGCATCTTTTGCCACGTCAAATTCGCTCAAAAGTTCGAACGCTTTATGAGTGCCATTAGTATTCTTAGGATGAAGTATGTTCATAGAAGATGTATTCATAAGTACGAGTACCACACTACATGGTAAGTGTAACCATTCTATAAAAGATTGCGCAATAGCGATATATAAATTAACTAAAAAGTATTTTCGATTATGAAGTACGCATAAAAAGTCTTGAAGTATGTTATGTATGATGCAGTAGAATAAATAGTATTTAATTATAGATGTAATATATATTATAATATCATGAATTTTTCTTTTTATGATTATTAGCATATTCATCGGTAACTGTCCTTGCTCTTGCTATCTTGTTATTTTTTCCTTTTGAAGAACTATCATCACTTTTGCCCGGAGAACTCTTGCTTAGAGAGGATTTTCTATTACTTTTACTTTGCATACTTCCGCTATCTCTATGAATTACCATATCTTCTGCAGAATCTGCATTTTCGTGAAATACATTATGTTCTCTATCCGCAAATTCTCCACTTTCTTCGCTACTGCTACCTTCTCCATCTCTGTTCACATGTGATTGTTTTCTATTTTTGGTATTTTCGAATTGCTCTCGCAGCTTATTAAGTTTTTCCTCTACACTGAGATTTTCATTATCGTGCTGAAGATTGCCAAGTCTTGTATTTCTACGTTTCGAAGTATGCGCCTCCATATCATCATCGAAGAGAGAGCTATCAGCATTTTCTAGATTATGAGAATATGAATGAGATTCGCGATCATCTTCTGAGAGTACCCTATTATCTCCCGGTAGTAAGTGCGATTCTTGCGCATGATGCGACTGAGATTCGTGATCATCTTCTGAGAGTGCTCTATTATCTCCTGGCGGTAAGTGCGATTCTTGCCCGTGATGCGGATGCTGATGCTGATGCGAAGCAGACGATGAGTCTGAACGTTTCTTTTTTTGCGCACGAGATTGTTGTGCTTCGTGCTCTTTTTGAGTATCTGCTTCTGCGGAATCGCCTGAAAGTCCATCTCGTGAAATTTTTGATTGATCGCCTTTTCCTCTTAATTTCGTAATAAGTGCTTTTAGAGGAGAGAAGAGTATCGATAAAGGAGTTGCAATTGTTTTATCTCCAGCATATGCGAGTATTTTGTATGTACCGCTCCTCACCTTACTTTTAATCTTACTCTCAAAAAGTTTTTCCGTGCGTCCACTCATCATCTTTTCTATATCAGTTGTAACACTGGATAGACTATCTATTATTCCACCTAATTTATTGAATAATTCATAAAATAGAGCAGCTGTTACGATAGTGTACATATATACGTCAAATTTTAGCGCTTCCTTTGCTTCTGCATAAGGAGTAGGCATAAAGAATCTGACTAGCGCTAATACTGGAATATCGATGATAGAACGCCAGCAAACTGTATAATTATAGAGAGATTGGAACGATGTATCGAGCATTGTTATCATCAAGGCAGAGCATAGCGCTACTAGTATTAGTGTGATTGCTACCACTGTGAGCTGTTTGAAAAGCGTTGTTAAAAAATCCTCTAATGTAGGAATCACACTGAGTAGCATGAATAGAGGAAATACCATTTTTACGAGATAGAATCTTATCATTGCCTCCAAAGAGTATATGACCGCCTTAAATATAGAAAGCGTCAATACCATTGTTAAAGCATATAACAGCAGTATGTAGTAAAACTTCAAACTGAATAAAATGCCCCAAATTTTAGCATTGATTGGCGTAGAATATAAAATATTAAGAACTGCATCATACACTGCTATATACCATAATTTACTCATTACAGTTTCTGCTGCTGTTGAAAGAGTAGGAATTTCTCCAGTAGTGGCGTTGAATAGTACCGACATTAAGATGATATCAGACATTGCGCTTCCTAACATCCAAAACGGATCTATCAAATATGCTTCCACAATGAAAAGACCATAAGGAGTAAATAATAAACTCATGGTGCATAATTTGATCATTCTCATTACCATATCGTGAGTTTTTACTTCTAGTGCGCCAACTGCGAATGCGATGCCATACCACATGATGTAAAAAGTAAGTATAATTATGAAGATAGGCTGTAGCGCCTGCATCACATATGTAGCGATTATCTTACTGCTATTGCTAAGAATGGTGTCAAATGCTTGGACTGCACGAAATAAGAATCCTACTTGAAATACTCCAGTATCAAAAGTAACTGTGTAAGAGCCGTAGTTATCGCCGTAATAACTGTCTACAATCTTCAAATATATTCTTCCTGCAGGTACGCTTATTTCTTCACATTGTAGTGTACTTGGAAGCATTGGACACTTTACTGCACTTTTGATTGCAAATTGCGATACTTCGTTTGTAGAAGAAGTAACGTAGTCGTTCATATGCCATGTTGGCACAAGATATTCTCCATTCATTGGTGCAGAAGCAGATAAGATGTCTGCATTTGGATCAAGTGCATTTGACGTAAGTTGTGCTACGTTATCATTTGAATTAATAGCTTGCTGCGCTGAGTAATTTGCTGAGAATGAACCGTTTGAATCATCCGTTATAAGCATATATAGTCCTATACCATTTGATAAAATGCATGGATAAGTGGTACTTGTAAATACCACGTTTTGCCCCGTATGCTGTATGCCAGGTGTGCCCTGTACAAGACATATTGTTGTTACTTCATTGCTGCCAAATCCCGTGCTATTGCTAACATTACAGTCTACCAAGTTACATGGAGTAGCAGCACTGCCAAGCGGTCCCCATGAACCACGTATAGTGCCAGTGATAGCAAATGTGCCTGCAGTTGTGCCTCCTATTGATATCAAGCCTGTGTCTATCCATGGAGCGACTTGCTGTGTTTGCGGCACAGAAGAGATC
The DNA here is from genome assembly GCF_003072485.1 of Candidatus Fokinia solitaria. Classification (NCBI taxonomy): domain Bacteria; kingdom Pseudomonadati; phylum Pseudomonadota; class Alphaproteobacteria; order Rickettsiales; family Candidatus Midichloriaceae; genus Candidatus Fokinia; species Candidatus Fokinia solitaria. The sequence goes on along the minus strand of NZ_CP025989.1, from coordinate 696,088 downwards.
AGTTCTTGAGGATTAGAATATATTGTAACGGTATTGCTTGCGTTTACATCATCTGCTGCGTAGCACTGTCCTTGATGGCGAGCGCTGGTAGTGCTTGGTAAGAATGATAGTACAACTAATATTATGCCAGTGATGCAGCGGATACTTTTGAAGTTTGACAAACGAATGCAGCATCATGAAGCATAAGATAATCATATATATATATTCTATAAATCTCAAGATTATATTAATTTTCAGAAGATCGATGTACTTCTTGCAGATTCATGATGAAGGGGCTTTTACTAACTTGATCAAATGTAATACGATATACGGAAAGTGTTATTACGATTATGATAAGAGATACTACTACGCCATGCATGAGTGTGAAAATTGGTATATGCGGAGCACCGAATGCAGGTAAATCAACACTTTTAAATGCCATCATAGGACAAAAACTTGCTATAGCTACGCATAAGCCACAAACTACAAGAGATAATGTAGTAGGAATGGTAAAGCATAGAGATATTGCTATGCTATTTGCTGATATGCCTGGCGTTTTTGAAGCATCTAAATATCAGTTACGCGAGTATTTACTTACGCAAGCAGTGCAAGCACTTTCTTGGTGTAATGTGATGATGATTATGATTTCAGCAGAACGTATACGTAATGAGACAGCTGCAGTTTACTCTATTCTTGAAAAAGAGTTAATCGATATTGTTTCCTTAATGGAAAAGCTTCCACATATTGTTTCTACGAAAAAGAAATTTACCGATTTTTCCAAAAAGCAAAAGTTACTACTATTATCAAAGTACGATCTGATACCGTATGAAATGCGTGATATGGTGGCTAAGTGTCTAGAAGAATTGTCGGAGAAGTATAATATGAAGTGCATAATGAATTCAGTAACATCAAGTTGTTATGACGATGTATTAGATATTTGTGCTTCTTATAGTACTCCGACTTACCGTTGCTTTGATGAATTAGCATATACGAATGTATCTGAGAAGGTTCTTGCGGAAGAAATTACGAGAGAACAGATATATTTTTTAGTGCATCAAGAGGTGCCTTATTCATGCATGGTAGAAACTGTAGTATGGAGAGAATTTGAAGATTGTGGAATACAAATATCTCAAAATATTATCACTACGAGAGAGTCTCATAAAATGATTCTTATAGGAAGAGGAGGCAAGATGATAAAGTCTTTGAGGGAGAGAGTTACAAGACAGATAGAAGCTACTTTAGATAAAAGAGTTGAGTTACAGCTACACGTAAAAGTAAGGAGCGATTGGATGCGATGCGCGAAACCTAAGGATAATTTAAAAGATTTTTGAAATATTTATTTCTTCTGTGACTCATCAATAACAGTGCCGTCCGTAAGGTATTGCGCACCTACTGTGACTATATTCAATGTATCTTCATATAGTATTCCGATATAATCGTCTTTCTCAAATACTACCTTCACTACAAGCGACTGCACTTTATTGTTCTGTACTGATTTTAAAATAAAATTACCTGAAGCATCTATAGAAAGCGCTGATTTTGGTACTAAGATACAATTATCAAAAACAAGATTGAAAGTGACTGTTGCGTCAATATTATTCATCAAATTGTTTCTGCTATCACTTACAGCGATCTCAACGAGAAATGCTTTTGTGTCTTTTGCCGCTACTTTACTGATAAAAGTAATGATACCGTTTAAAGAGACACTTTCGCCTTTTCCGTTTACTACGGATATAGTTGCTGGAGTATTATAAGTAATTTGACTTACTTCTGTTTGAGAAAGGTATACTTTTGTTTTAAACGCACCTATTTTATAGAATTCTCCAACTACTCTATTGCCATTTGTACCATATCCTATCATATCGTCCTTTGCTACGCTTATAAAATCTACGAAGCCATCAAATGGCGCTTTTACAACTGTATCGTCTAGTGCTTTTTCTGCATCTTTCAACTCAGCTGTAGCAAGTTCTAATTTTTCAGTTGCATCTGTCATCTCAAACTTCGATGCACTGCCTTTATTGTATAAATTGGATATCGAATCATATATAAGCTGTGCTTTCGCTAATGCTGCATTTGCCTTAGTTAGCCTTTCCTTAGCACTTCCGTCTTCTACCTTTAGTATGCTACCTCCTTTCTTTAAATAAGTGCCAGACTGTACGAACACCTTTAGTACCTTTCCACCAGTTACAGCAGTGAGTAGAATTTTATCGCTTGCTTCCAGTATACCAAATGCTTTCAAGGTAGAAGCGTGCTTGCCTGGAGTGAATGTTTCTACCTTATAGTAGTTGTGCTCATCTTGTTGAGGCATTTCACCATGCTTTGAGGTGAATACACCAGAGAGCATCCACAGAACTAATATCGAAAGTACTACCACAACTACGTAATACTTATTGCGGAGAAAGTGCAATCCGTTAAATGTCATAAAATAACATCAATCATAAGATCGGTATATAGCAGACGAAAACAAAAAACACCAATCAGATCTTTTATTTCGCTGTTTTAAGCAAATAATGAGACATACTGTGATCGTACTAACGTAATCGGTATTGCGTATGACGAATTTTGCACTATATTTTTTCTACATAATAGTAACTTACACAATGTTCGATCTTAAAAAGAGAAAAAGTCTTTTAACATGGTGCCTCATCGTAGGTATGTTAGTAGCACTCTACGGTATTTTTGTTGATAGCGTAGTGAGTGTAAAAAAAGTAGGTTTTTCGGATTTCATGGAGCTTCTGAATAAAAATCACTTAAAAACTGTAACGATTCGCGGAAGCATAGTAGAAGCAAATGATAGTTCTGGTACTACGATCAGTACTTTAGTGCCTGAGCTGTATATAAGTATGGCGTTAGTTAATACTCTTCTCGAGAAAGGCGTAAAGGTGCTATTCACTCCGCTAGAAACTCCTTTAGGAGGATTTTTAGGTGTGCTTTTATCGTGGGTGCCAGGGTTATTGTTGCTTGGAATGTGGAGCTATTATATGAGAACGATGCAAGGAGGAGGGAAGGTTATGAGCTTCTCGAAATCTCGCGCGCAGCTTGTTACTGACGGGCATAAAGTCACGTTTGCAGATGTTGCTGGTGTAGACGAAGCGAAAGCAGAATTAGAAGAGATTGTGCTATTTCTGAAGAACGCTGAAAAATTTAAGGCATTAGGTGCAAGAATACCAAGAGGATGTTTATTGGTAGGGCCTCCAGGTACAGGAAAAACACTTCTAGCTAAAGCTATTGCAGGTGAGGCTTCGGTACCGTTCTTCAATGTCTCCGGCTCTGATTTCGTGGAAATGTTTGTCGGTATTGGTGCGGGTAGAGTGCGTGACATGTTTAAACAAGCTAAGGAAAAAGCACCTTGCCTTCTCTTTATAGACGAGATAGATGCAGTAGGAAGAAAAAGAGGTAGCGGACACGGTGGCGGAAATGATGAGAGAGAGCAGACGCTTAATCAGTTGTTGGTGGAAATGGATGGCTTCGGTAATGTGCCTTCAGCACCAACTGTGATAGTTTTAGCCGCAACAAACAGACCTGATGTGCTAGATCAAGCGCTTTTACGTCCAGGAAGATTTGACAGACAAGTAGTAGTTAGTGCGCCTGATATTAGAGGAAGAGAGCAGATATTGAAAATACATATGCAAAACGTTCCTATTGCGGGCGATGTAGACATAAAGGCGATAGCGAGAAGTACTCCGGGATTTACTGGCGCAGACCTTAGCAACTTGATCAATGAAGCGATACTTTACACTGTAAGGTGCGGTAAAAATAAAGTGGAAATGTATTGTATAGAGTACGCACGTGACAAAGTGATGATGGGGCCAGAAAGAAAATCTATAGGAATGACTGAGCATGAAAGACGTGTAACAGCATATCATGAAGCTGGACATAGTGTTGTAGCTTTGCATTCTCCTGCATCTGATGCTTTGTATAAAGTCACTATAATGCCACGCGGATATTCATTAGGCGCAACTGCGAGATTACCTGAGCATGATAAGTACTTAGAGACGAAGGAAAAGATGCTCGCTGATATAGCAGTTGGTATGGGCGGTAGAGAAGCTGAGAGATTGATCTTTGGAGAAGAGCAGATTACGACAGGCGCAAGTGGAGATATTGTTATGGTAACGAAGATTGCTAAAAGAATGGTAATAGATTTTGGTATGAGTGAAAGAATAGGGCATGTAAAAGTACAGGAACAAGAATCATACTATCGTAATTGTTCGGAAGAGATATCAAAAATTGCAGATGAAGAGGTAAAAGCTATTATAGAAGGTGCGAGAATGGTGGCACAAAGAATTCTTAGAGAACATAAAGATGAACTTGAATTGATAGCAAATGCACTACTGAAGTACGAAACTCTTACTGTAGAAGAAGTGAAGATGATAGTAAAAGGTGAGAAAATTAGAAATAATGACGAGTCTTAAGCTGGTATACACGTCGTGAGGATGTCATGATTAGCGATGCCATTTAAGAAAGAGGATTGTTTAGTTTTCGAAGTACCATTATGGAGAATCCAGCTTAAAGCGATGCAAGGAAGGATTATGAGTAAAGGAGAGAGTTGGTAGAAAGGATTCTGAACGGCATTTATAGAGAAGTATAAGCCAGAAGAGAGAAATAATAGTAAGAAGAGTATAAGAGGTAGAAGAGAAAAGAACATTGTTCTATAAATGGAGTATGAGAGGGAAAACAGGAGCTAAGAAGAAGTAAGATGGAAAGCTTCCAAATACGTGCTGCTGTACTTGGAAGCGAGGACGAACTAAGATATAACGCTATCTGTATGAAGTATGGAGGAATCGATGCCGCCATTGTGATGAACTACACCGTCGTATGTAGTGTATAACATATCATTGGTAGAGAGGGTAAATACATCGGCATTGTTGTAATGATCATCTGTGACAAAAAACTCTCTAGGAGTTAACTCTGATGTTCCTGGACAACAATGAGGAGAAGTACACATAGGAGCGACCATTATTTCCTTTTTTCTATCACCTTCGAATATAGAAGGATTGAAGTCTCCTACTTTCATAGGTTTACAGAAGTGTATCTTATGTATAACGTCCTTAAATGCATTATAAAACTTCTTTGAACTGTGAGTGAATAACACATTTGGATTATTAGGAGAGGTATAAGTCCTGTAATCTGTTCTCGTACCTCCTTTCATCACAACATCTTTATCTTCTAATCTAGCAGGAGCAAACGGTGCAATACTGTATAGATCGTGTAATTTCATGCTGATCTTATAAGCATCCTCCATGAGAGGAGAATGATACTGTTTTCGAAGTGCAGCAGCTCCTCCTACATCTCCTTTTAATTCCATTTGCCACGCTTGAGCTGCTATTACACTTGCTTGAAGAAGCTTTTCCGATGCTTCTTTCCACACAATTGCTCTTCTATCGTTTTCAGTGATTATAAACTTTGGCAATTCCTGCTCTTGTACATGTTTCAGCTGATCACGGTTTCTCTCTTCTCTTATTACCCATTGCTCATACTCTCTCTCATTCTTTTGTTTTTCCATTTCCAGAATAGAATCTAACTCTCCTAGTAATTTCTTCTGTTTTATCTGATTCACTAGTAATTCATATTGAAGCGATTTCTCGCTTAGCTTTTTTCGAATGAACATCATCTTATCGTCGTAATCTTTTACCTCTGGATATGCTTTGATCTCCTCCTGCCTTCTAATAATAGTTTTTTTCTTGCTTTCTTCTGAGATCTGCAGCTTCTCCATTTTCTTCTTCTGCTCCTCACTTAATCCTTCCCATCTTTCTCTCCTCTTCTCTTCCTCTACTATTCTCTCCTTACCTACTTGTACTACCTTCTCTTCTTCCTTCTTACCTTCTTGCACTACCTTCTCTTCTTCCTTCACCACTTCTTGCACTACCTTCTCTTCTTCCTTCGCCACTTCTTGCACTACCTTCTCTTCTTCCTTCGCCACTTCTTGCACTACCTTCTCTTCTTCCTTCGCCACTTCTTGCACTACCTTTGCCACTTTATCATCTCCTTTCTCCCTCTTATTCTCTAAATTCTGCAGCTCATCCTCCTCGCATACTCTCTTAAAGTACTCTTCCACTTCATTCACGCATCCTACTTCTGCTTTGCCGAGACTACGCATGCTATTTCCTATTAATGATACTATACTTGTACCAATTACTCCTATAAAGAGATTACCTATAAATGACAGCATGTTCGCATTGATGCCATCATTGCCTCTTCCGATATTTTCTCTATTTCTATTCAATGCCATAGCTTTTTCACGTATTGTTTCTATCATTTGTGCATGCCTTTCCTTCTTGTAAGAGAGATAAAACGAAATGATAAATAACGACTATATTATCACTACTACACCAATGCTGTATAGAAGGAGAGTCTTTTTTCTTTTCTAATTTCTGACGTAGTATTCATAAACTAGACATTCATGAGTCGTAGATTACAGAAAGATACGGTATCATAAATGAATTGTACGATTATATACACCGAGTGCAGCTTCATGTATAGTTTCTGATATTGTAGGATGCGGAAATATTGTTGAAAGTATTTCATTAACTGTCCCTTCTGACGCTTTTAGTACGCCGAAGCAGCATATCATTTCGCTTACATTTTCTCCTATCATATGCGCGCCGAGCACTTCTCCAGTATCGACATTTGTAATAATTTTTACTAAGCCATTTGTAGTATGAGTTGCTACAGCTTTTCCATTTCCAATAAAAGGAAACTTACTTACAGCAATTTTGCAATTCAATTGTTTAGCTGCTTCTTCTGTATATCCGATACTTGCGACTTGTGGAGTGGTGTATATGCATGCTGGAATAGCATTATAATCTAAGTCATGTGAATTTATATTACATATTGCTTCTACGCAAATAATTCCTTCATGGCTTGCTTTGTGAGCAAGCATGTACGGTTTATCGTTTATATCGCCTATTGCATAAACATTATCTACATTTGTGCACATTTTATTGTTCACGATGATTTTACCGTTGTCAGATAAGAGAATACCTAAATTCTCTAATCCTATACCTTTAGTATTTGGTACAACTCCAGCTGCAGAAATAACATTATCAAAGAAAGCTTCTTCTGACTTTTTATTAGTAGTGATTGTAACGCATGCTTTTTCGTTTTTTACTTCAAATTTATCGATAGTAGCAGAAGTCTTGATACATATTCCAAGTTCTTCCATTGCTTTATGCATGAGCGCGGAAATGTCGTGATCTTCTGTTTGCATTATTCGTGGCATTTTCTCAGCAATCGTGACTTTCGTCCCTAAAACGCTGTAGAAATTTGCAAATTCCATGCCTATAGCGCCACTCCCTATAACGAGTAATGATTGTGGTAATGTTTTAGGTGTCATTGCTTCTTTGTACGACCATACTATTTTACCGTCTATAGGTACATTTGGAAGCTGACGTACCGATGCACCAGTGGCGATTATGATATTCTTTGCTTTAACGTTATACTCCTTATTATCATTTCCTAATATATGCAATTCATGCTTTGTTTTAATAGTAGCATGTCCAAAAATTACCTCTACATTGTTCTTTTTCAGTAAAGTACCGACTCCTCTGTTTAATTGAGTGGATGCATCTCTTGATTGCTGAACGATTTTCTGTAAATCGAATGAAATATCTTTCGCTATTATACCAGAAAAATGTGCCTTTTTGAGATGGTAAAGAGTTTCAGATGATTTTAAGAGTGCTTTTGTAGGGATGCATCCCCAGTTTAGACATATACCTCCTAGTGCTTCTTTTTCCACAATCAGCACTCGCATCTTGAGTTGCGCAGCTCTTATTGCGGCAACATATCCGCCCGGACCACTACCGATGATTACTATATCATACTCTTTCATAACATAATCATAAAAATATATTTAATACGATGGCGATGCAGTTTTTATTTTTACCGCATGCACTTCGTTACCGACATACTCTCCTATCGTGCAATATACCATCTTATGTTGCTCGAGAAGTGTTTTTCCGACGAACTCAGCAGTCTGAATTGATATATGATAATGCATCTCATCGCATGCAATTTCCTGTATCGAAAGGACTGCGTCCGGAAATCTTTGCAGCAATGCTTCAGTCATGCGTTTTTTCATAGATAAAAGGAATAAGTGTTAGTAATTCCAAGGAAAATACTCTACATCAACAAGCCGATTCTTGCAACCATAGCTAGTATGCATCATGCGCGCTACGGTGCCAGTAAGATTCGGTGTATTAGGTAACTCTTTGGAATTGCAATGCGCAATGTAAGTTTCTACGTTGTCATCAGTCGCTGGTGTGCGGCCTGAATCATTCAGAAATACTTTATCGTATTTGTGATGTAATGTCTCATCCTTATGTGCGGATGATGATTGTCTATGGTATAGCCAGTTGAAATTGCTGTTATCGATAGAAGTAGATTCATTGCGAAAATAATCTCCCCAAAAATTAGAGTACACCACCCATCTCCTGGAAGATGATGAAGCTAAGAAGTATTTCGAGAATTTCCTTGATGTATAGTACTTATTACCGTATTTATCTTGCGAAACAAAAGAAGCGAAGAGCCTTGTAAAAGTATTATGAAATATGTTCATAAAATACCGTATCACTCATTTACCAAGTAGATGATAGCAGTCTTTAAATAATTTGAAAATACATAAATCTGCTACTTTACCCTCTTTACCAGTTTACTTTAAGTATCGTACTTCCCATTCTAAGTCGAATTTTAGCCATTTGATCTCTACTTCTAAACGCGTGCATTCATCTGAGATAACAGAAGGATATGAGGTGGTAGCTCTTAGATCTTCGATCTCAAGCATTAAACTCCTAATCTCCCATAATAAACCTTCAATCTTCTTTTTTCCCGCAGTGTTATATGAGATTTTGGTGCGCAAATCTTCTACTTCTCTTTTTAAGTATCTGATTCTTCTCTCCCAGCTTTGTACTTTATCTTCGAAAGCACTTTTTTCAATGGCGCTATATGAAATCTCAGTTTTCGTGATTGCGTGGCTTTGAAGAAGGGGAGTTATTAGCGATGCACACACTGCAAAGCACAAGATCAGTAGAGGCATGTCTACACATGAGAATTAAAACATGCGTATGCTAGATAATCACAACGCAACTTGCAATACTCAGATAATCATAAAATACCGTATCAGTCTGAGTTTATAGAAGAGGGTAGTGATGGAAATGACTGCGAGTTGTCAGAGTACCATTATCGTATGAGATAACTGTTTTTCCACCACTTATATCCCTCGAAATGGCGTGCTATAGTACAAGTTTACGAGCTACTCAAAGACGTAACCATATTTTAGTAGTTCTGTTTCATATTCTTTTATATTTTTCTTTAATAAGTCAACTTGCCGATCGTGTTGCGAGATTTCATTATCCCACTGCTTTGCCAAAAAGATTGCCTTTGCTCGCTTCTCTCGTACTATTTCTCTTTCGTTGCTAGCCATAGCACTATAGATGTTATGAATTTGTTCTCTTACTTCCTTCTCTTTATGGCACATTTGTTTATAGTACTCCAACAGCTGAATCTTTTTCTTCCGTAGTGCTATTTGTGAATCACGTTTTTCTTGGCAAAGAGAATATATGGCATTATTAGACCAGTACTGCCAGTTATCTCGTCCTGTCCGCTTCTTACAAAGCGTTAACACTTTCTCTAGTTCAATATCTTGTTCTAGGAGTGAAGTGTGTTCCCTGGTACTTTCTATGAGCTGATTTAATAGCGAGATCGCTTCATCGTACAGCTTAATCAACTTCTCTTCAGAAGCAGCATCTTCAGAAGCACTATATGAAATCTCAGTTTTCGTGATTGCGTGGCTTTGAAGAAGGGGAGTTATCAGCGATGCACACACTGCAAAGCACAAGATCAGTAGAGGCATGTCTACACATGAGAATTAAAGCATGCGTATGCTAGATAATCACAACACAACTTGCAATACTCAGATAATCATAAAATACCGTATCAGTCTGAGTTTGTAGAAGAGGGTAGTGATGGAAATGACTGCGAATTGTCAGAGTACCATTATCGTATGAGATAACTGTTTTCCCACCACTTATATCCCTCAGAATGGCGTGCTATAGTACATAGATATCATCTCCTTTGAGATTGCCACGTGCTACTTCATATACTAGTATTTTACCCGCGCCTTTCGCAGCATTAAGTAGAGAATGTGGTATTATTTTACTTCGCGCTACCATCTCTGCTATATTTGTACCCTTTGATTTAACCGTCTCTCTTAGTGCCGATGTCATCCCTTCTTTTGCTTTTTTAATTCCTTGCCATACTTTAGGTAAATTCTCTCCTTTACTTCCGATCCATGATCCAACATCTTTGGCTATCTTACCGCCTTCCTTTAGTGCGTTCGGGATATCTTTTCGAAATACGTTTAATGCTACAGTCGGATTTATAGCTTTCATCGCTTTTAATGGAGTATTTAATTTACCATACCCTACAGCGAAATCCGCTATATGTGCAGCTGTATTCGCTATAGGATTATCTTTCTCCTCTCGAGTCAGTCCTAAATTATCCTCTAGTCCTACCTCTTTCGCCAATCTAGCCTGCCCTTCTAAAGAGAACACATCTGCAAGAGGCCTTAATGTCTTACTTATACCTGGTAATGCTTTATCCGAAGCATCTAATGCGTAATCTAATACTGGCCTCATTGGCTTAAAATTTTTCTTCCCTTTTACTCCTCGTTGTATTAAATCTCCAACAAAACGAATAATCTGATCAGGTGCTGTTGGTAATTCAATAGCGGCTTTTGTCGCTGATTTTGCTATTGCGCTTGCTATTTGTCCACCTGGTAAATCTCGAAAGTTCTTCGCATTAATAATACTCTTAGCATCCGCCATAGCATTGGCCGTATCATTGTCCATTCCTATAGGATGCGCGCTATTAATTTTATTATTCTTGATACTACCGCCATCGTTATTGTTAGCCGGAGGATTGTTAACGATATTATCACCGCCATTATCTCCGTCTCCTCCAGTAATAGTATCATCAGTAACATCGTTACCATCATTATTATTCATATTAGCTACTACAGCTGATACATTATCCTCTTGCCGTTCATCGTTCTCTTTTCCTTCCTCGTAATTAATATCATATTCCTCCCGCGCTTCCTTTGTTCCATATGAAGCATGTTTTTTATTAGTAAGTTCTTCATACATCTCTTGTGAATAAGGAGATAGTATACTGTTTTCTGGAAATATATCTTCAATTATGCCGTCATATCTTTTCTGCGATATAACGCCCCTTTCTTTTAATGATAATAATTCACCTGTCATCTGCGTCAGTGTTGCCGTCCTTACTCTTTGCAAATAAGTATCTATCATATCACTTTTATTCTCTCTAATCTCCATCATCAATGTTTCAAGATCTAGTGTATTATATCGCTCACTAATGATATCGCCTTTCGCTCTTGTAACAGCCATCAAAAAGCCAGTTTCTTTTAAAATTCTTCTACATAACCACGCTAGCTCTCTAGCATCTTCCCTTTCAAGGCCATACTTAGTATAAAATGTCGCAAGACTCCCTATATTAAATTCATATCTTTTAGTTTCAGTATTATAGGCGTCACTCATTATTTTATTTATATACTCTTCTAACGCAGAATCATTCTGCATTTTCTCCAGCATTTCTGGATTTCTCTTTAGTATTCTCATCATTTTCACTTTATTCGCCTCAATGTCATCTATAACTGATATATATTGTGCATCTTTTGCTATATTTTTTATCTTCTCTTCTATTGCTTTCCTCGCATCTGAATCTGCCTTCAATTTTTCTGATTTTGCTTTCTCAGCGTCTGCTGCCGCCTTTAACCTTTCCCATTTTGCTATTTCAGCTGCTTCTTTTCTCGCCGCTTCTTTCCTTTTATTATCTTCTTTCAGATTTTCAACTTCAGCATCATGCTTAGCTTGCGCCAAATCTAGCAGTTCCTGTTCATGCTGAGTAGGTGGTAATGGCTGGCTGAACTCTCTAGCGATAGCCGCTTGCACTATTGCATTATAAAGCTCATCATTACCATGATTATTGTTAGAATAAGTGCGAAATTTATTTGGCTTTATCGCTGCATCGCTTTGAAGAAGGGGAGTTATTAGCGATGCACACACTGCAAAGCACAAGATCAGCAGAGGCATATCTACACATGAGAATTAAAACATGCGTATGCTAGATAATCACAACACAACTTGCAACACTTGAAAAGTTATAGCACTGCGACGCTATTTTAGATTTGCAGAAGGTGAAAAACTCCCGCTACTACTATTCTTTGACTTACTATTTTCTTCTATGATAGTAATGTCCTCTTCTATAATAAGTACGACCTTTTTTGCTAGTGCAAGAATGTCCTTTTCTATAATGATATCCAACTTTTTTGCGCTGAATTTCATCAGCGATTTCAGCACTCAGTACCATCTTAGTAATGGTACTTACTTCGGTATTATATGAGATTTCAGTTTCCGCAATTGCATTGCTTTGAGGAAATATCAAAGTCATTAGCGATGTGTATATCACAAAGCATAAGGCGGAAAAAGGCATATCTATGTGTAAAAATTGAAGTACCTGCATGCTAAGTAATTACAGGGCTATTTTCAATACCTTTGTCGCGGAAATTGCGGAACGATTAAGAGGTAGTAGTAGTGTGATGACTTCGTAATGAGAGCTTTTCTATGTGATAGTTTTAATTGTAGCGTTATTGCTATCAGTAGCTTTTTTCAGCTAATTTTTGATAATCATGAAGACTTCAGAATGATAGAAATCGTTGATTGTAAATTGTTGAGATTATTCTTTATCGTGTTTTAGCACTATATGATTAGTACTGTAGCGGCATTTGATGAACGATGCTTCTAACTACGCAGATTGCATTATTCATGCTGCTTATACTCTCTACTGATGTTTTGCAAGTAGCTTACACATACGCATATTAGCGATGATAAACGTGAATCGAATGCATGGCACTCGAACACGTTCATCGTGGTACTATTTCTTCTCGTCTTCTTTTACCTCTTCGTAATCAGCATCAACATACTCATCTTCTTTCTTTTCGCCGCTTTGATCTGTCTGAGCATTTTCTCCATTACTGCTTGTTTCACTACCTTGATGCATATGCTGCCCTATAGCGATCAAAGCATTATTCAATGCTTGTATCTTTTCTTTTAATACTTCTGGATCATCTGAATCCATCACGGATTTAAGAGTAGAGATTGCATTATTTACAGAATCTTTAATTTCTTGCGAGATCTTATCTCCATGTTCTGACATGGATTTTTCGGCTGAATGAATTGCTGAATCAGCACTATTTCTTAACTCTACTAGAGTATGCTTTTTAGCATCTTCTTCTGCTGCTTGTTCTGCTTCTTTTATCATTCTCTGTATGTCATCATCGGATAATCCGCTAGAAGACTGTATAGTAATTCTCTGTTCTTTACCACTGGACTTATCGCGCGCAGATACATGCAATATACCATTTGCATCTACGTTAAATTCAACTTCAATTTGTGGTATTCCTCTAGGAGAAGGGGGGATACCTTCTAACGTGAATATACCTAACTCTCTATTGTCCTTTGCAAATTTGCGCTCTCCTTGCACTATACGTATTGTAACGGCAGTTTGATTATCAGCTGCAGTGGAAAATATCTGTGATTTCTTCGATGGAATTGTGGTATTTTTAGGGATCAAAGGTGTTGCTACTCCTCCCATAGTTTCTATACCGAGTGTTAAAGGAATTACATCAAGTAAAAGGATGTCTTTTATATCACCTTTGATGATACCGCCTTGTATTGCGGCACCTATTGCAACAACTTCATCAGGATTTACTCCTTTGTGCGGTTCTTTGCCAAATATTTCTTTAACTTTCTCAACAACAGCTGGCATCCTTGTCATTCCTCCTACAAGGATTACTTCGTCTATTTGTCCTATGCTAACTCCTGCATCTTTTAGAGCATTTTGGCATGGCGCGACTGTCTTTTCTATCAGATCTTTTGTAATACTTTCAAGTTTTGCGCGAGTCATCTTCACTGTCAGATGTTTAGGCCCTGATGCATCTGCCGTAATATACGGAAGGTTAATATCAGTTTCCATTGTGCTGGAAAGCTCTATTTTTGCTTTTTCAGCTGCTTCTTTAAGTCTCTGTAATGCAAATTTATCATTTGTTAAATCTACACTATTTTGCGCTTTGAACTCATCGCATAAGAATTGGATGATTCTATTATCGAAATCACCTCCTCCGAGAGTAGTATCACCGCTTGTAGATTTTACTTCAAATACTCCATCACTCACTTCCAGTATCGATACATCAAACGTACCTCCACCTAAGTCATATACTGCAACTGTTTGACTTTTATTTCCTTTATCAAGACCGTATGCCAGCGCTGCAGCAGTTGGCTCATTTATTATTCTCAGTACTTCTAATCCTGCTATTTTCCCCGCATCCTTTGTAGCTTGTCTTTGAGAATCATTGAAGTATGCTGGTACAGTAATAACAGCTTCCGTTACTTTATAACCTAAGAAAGCTTCAGCAGTGGCTTTCATTTTTTTCAAAATTTCCGCACTTACTTGACTTGGAGAGAGCTTTTTTCCATCTACTTCTACCCAAGAATCTTGATGTGGCCCTGCAACGACTCTATACGGTAGATGTTCTACAGAATCTTGTACAAACTTATCGTCAAACTTCGTTCCTATTAATCTTTTGACTTCAAATATCGTCTTAGATGGATTGGTGATTGCTTGCCTTTTTGCGGGCGCACCTACTACAGTAGTATTACCTTCTACATATGCGACGAAAGATGGAGTAGTTCTTGTACCTTCAGCGTTTTCTATCACCTTCGGATTTTTTCCCTCCATAATTGCGACACAAGAATTTGTTGTGCCCAGATCGATACCGATTACTTTACTCATAAAACAATTTAATAATTAGACACTTATATCCGTAGATATATGTTGGATTCTTTTAAAAGCAAATGCAATTTGTAGAATTATTTATATCAATGTTAAATTACCGCGATACTATACGTTCTCCTCTATTTTTTTTATACCTTGTCTCTTGATAACGTTTTGTATTCGCGCGTTTTTGCCTTACAATAGAGGATGCATCTTCTATAGCGATACTGAATTTCGCACCTAGATTACCTTCTATTTTAAATACGCCTACTACATCTACTATATTTCCTATATTATTCATTAAGAATTTTCCTATTTTACTTTCTGCGCCTCTGAAGAGAAAACATGTAATATTTTTTTGTTTACGTGGAAAAGGTGGCGCTATTGTGACGCTGACATGAATATTTTGAATTACTACCGCTCTAATGATTTTAGCATTTTGCAGCAAAAATCTTGGATATGGATATCCAGCGCCAAAAGGTTCAAGTATTCTAATTTCTTTAATTAATCTTTCATCCATTGCTGTGACTGATAATATCGCATCTATCTCTAAAGTCTTCATTTTGTGCGAATATATATCGTAATCTTCCGCCTTATTCATGAAAGATTCAAATTCTTCTACAATCTTTGGTAAATTGTGAAGTGATGCATTAAATCCTCCGGCCATTGGATGCCCTCCTGCGTCGTACAATAATCCGTTTTGCTTTGTATGCATCAGCATTGATACAATATTGATACCATCTATTGAACGAATTGAGCCCTTAATTTTCTCTTGTGCCGTATCTATCGAAATTATGATAGCTGTTTTTTTGGAATACTCTTTGACTCTATTTGCTAATATTCCCATTATGCCAGCAGGTAGATTATTTTTGACGATAATGATTGCTCTTTTACCATCATTATCATTTTGTACTATCTCTGCTAGTATTTCATGCATGATATCGCCTTCAACGACTTTTCTTTCTTGATTTAGTGCTTCTAACGTTAATGCCGCTTTTTTAGCGTTTTCAACGGTGTCCGCAATAAGCAGAGAAAGCGCTATGTTTGCTGTATCCATCCTTCCTCCTGCGTTTAGTCTAGGCCCTATCATGTATCCTATGTGAAAGACGCTGAGTTTATCGCCAAGCTTGAGATAATCTAGTATTACGGATAGTCCTAATATTTTGCGATTACGCATTGTTTTGATGCCAACTATTATCAGCGCTCTATTTAATGGATTGAGAGGAATTACGTCACATACTGTGCCTAATGCCGCAAAAGCCGTAAGTGGTGTGATATCCGGCTCTAAGATGTTAATCTTTTGAAAATATTTTTTCTCTCTCATCACAGCTCTAAGTGCTATTACAACGATGAGTACTACCGTGGTGGCGCAAATTTGCTTGTATGGAAAAGTTTCTCCGTGAGTGTTAGGGTTAATGATAATAGTTTCGTTATTCACTTCATCTGTTACTTCTACATTGTGGTGATCTAGCACTATACACTTCATTTCAAGTGAATTTGCAAACGCCATCTGAGATACTGAATTAGTACCGCAATCCATATAGACGATGATTTTTGCACCGTCTTCTTTCATTTTTAAGATCGCAGTGTTATTAGGACCATATCCTTCAGTTGCTCTATTAGGTATGTAGACTGCAAAGTTGCTATATTTTATAGAGTTGAAAAATGTAATGAGAGTAGCAGCTGCGCTTGTACCATCAGTATCGTAGTCAGTAAAAATATATATTCTTTCGTTTCTTTCTATAGAATCGAGAAGTAGTGCCGTTACTTCCTTCATTCTTTTGAATAAGAAAGGGTTAGGCAGTATTTTAGATAATTTTACATGTAGTAGAGTGTCTATCTCTTCCTGCTTAGAATAGCCTCTATTTATAAGTATTTTCGCTACGATCTCAGATATATTATGACGCCTTCTAACGTTACGCAAAACGTCTTCTTCTTGAGTTTTGAAAAGCCAAGTAAAATTATCAACTGACTGTCCAACGTCCATACCATCCCTGTTCATAAAATACAATCAACAAACTACACACTTGAAACAAAACTGCTCTTACAACGCGCAAGGTACTATATCTGTCTTTCAGAAAGTTCTAGACATATTCTAGAGAACGGCTTCATAATTCTATTCGCTCTCCCCTTAGCACGTGGCATGAATCTTTTTAGATAGAATGCATGATTTACAAGTATTTTACTGATGTACAATCTATCTACATCCATATTGCAATTATGTTCAGCATTTGCAATCGCGGAACGTACAAGCTTATGCACATCGTATGCAATCTTCTTTCTAGAAAACTGCAACTGCAAAAGTGCAGCGTGAACATCAAGTCCTCTTACGAGAGAAAGAACTAAACTTGCTTTGAAAGCGCTTGTTTTAATAGGTGCGCTTTTTGCTACTGCGATCTTATTCTGCATTGTAATCTAATACAGGTTGGTTCATAATCACACATGGTAGCACAATTTACATTTACCTTTCAATTGGTAAGTGAAAATTCATTTAACGATAGAAGTGCAAAACGATGAAATGGTACAGAATGCTTCTCATATATGGTGTTCTTCTGCTTTATCCAATGTATCATCTATTTCAAGGAGAAAATAGTATCGGTGCATATTTTGTTCTAGACTCTCATTATGACGCAATCTCGGATGAATTAAAAGAACTTAGAGGGGAAAAAGCTGCATTAGAGCACGAATTAAAGTTATTGAAGGAGAGTTTATCGAGAGATTATGTTGAAGAAACTCTAAGGAGAGTGATGGGGTTTTCTGATGAAAAAGAGATTATAGTACTTATGAAAGAATAGTACTTTGAGTGCTAACAGTCTTTTATTTACATATACTCTCTTTAAAAGTTTGAAAAACTGCTATCCTCGACATATATTCGATTCAACAATAAATTTTAGGAGACTTTTATGACAGCATCCAAGAATCTGCGGCGTGAGCGCGAGCTTTCTGATAAAGCAAAGGACTCTACGAAGAAAACTCGTCGTAATAGCGCAGAAAATACCATACTATATCCTGTTTTACCTCTTCGAGATGTAGTGATGTTTCCGAGAATGATAGTGCCGCTTCTCATAGGACGTAAGTCGTCTCTCAGAGCATTAGAAGTCGCAACTAAAGAGAAATTACCTCTTATTTTAGTCACGCAAAAAGATCCGAAAGATGAAGAACCAGAGGTAAGTAACTTATATAAAATAGGAGCACTCTCGAAGACTTTGCAGGTCTTTAATGGAAATGATGGCAGTGCAAAGCTGTTTGCAGAAGGTATAGAGAGAGTCAAAGTGGTAAAATTCGTAAAAAATGGTGACTATATTGCTGCACGTGTAGTAAAACTCAAGTACAAAAAAGTGCTTTCTACTCATGGCAGAAGAGTTGCGCTGCTGCGAGATACTTTAGTGAATGCATTTTCGGAGTACGCAAAGGATTACAAAAAAATTCCGCCTGATGTTTTGGATAATATCTTAAAAATCGGTAATGAAACTCTGCTTGCTGATGCAGTAACGGTGCATCTCACTCTTTCTGTGTCCAAAAAGCAAGAACTTCTAGAGTTGATTGATATTGAGAAAAAGCTTGAGAAATTGCTCTTTCATATAGAAGAAGAAGTAGAAGTAATGAAGACTGAGTATACGATCAAGGAAAGAGTTCAAAGTCAGATTAGGGAAAATCATAAAAATTACTATCTCACTCAACAGTTAAAGGCAATTCATCAAGAATTAGGAGAAGAGGATCCGAATAAAGAATATGAAGAGTTAGAAAAAAGGATTGCGCAAAAAAAACTTTCTGCGGAAGCGAGAGAAAAGGTACTTTCTGAATTTAAGAAATTGCGCCACTTAAATGCGATATCATCTGAGGCCGCTATTATCAAATTTTACATAGAATGTATACTTGATTTACCGTGGAATGAGAATTTGGAAACTGAAGTAGATTTAGAAAAAGCTGAAAGTGTGCTACGTGCGCATCACTATGGTATGGAAAAAGTAATAGAGAGAGTATTGGAGTATCTCGCGGTGTATAAAAGAACGAATAATAGTTATGGTTCGATCTTACTTTTTGTTGGTCCTCCTGGAGTTGGTAAAACATCAGTAGCATCTTCTATAGCGCAGGCATTAGGGCGTCCGCTAGCCAAGATTTCTCTCGGAGGAGTACGTGATGATGCAGAGATAAAAGGACATAGACGTACGTATGTTGGTGCAATACCAGGTAGAATTATACACGCCATGAGAAAGGTAGGTGTTTCTAATCCTGTGATATTATTGGATGAGATAGATAAGATGGGCAGGGATTATAGAAGCGATCCTGCTTCGACGCTTTTAGATGTATTAGATCCAGTTGAAAATAAGAGGTTTTCCGATAATTACCTAGAGTTATCATATGATATTTCTAATGTATTCTTTGTTGCTACTGCTAACTCTTTTGATATACCAGCGCCGCTTTTGGATCGTTTCGAAGTAATAAAGATTTCTGGATACTCAGAAGAAGAAAAGTATCACATTTTTATGCAGCATTTATTACCAAAGCAGAGAGAGGTGCATAAAATTACCGAAGATGAAGTGAAGATATCGGAAAATGCGGTGAAGGAAATTATTAGCGGTTACACAAGAGAGTCTGGTGTACGGCATTTAGAGCGTGAATTAGCAAAAGTATGTAGAAAAGTTGTAAGAACATTAGCGAACTCAACTCAGAAGAGTATTGTAATCTCTGAAGATAATTTAAATACCCTCTTAGGAGCGAGAAAATACCAGGATAATCCTATAAATGACGGTGCAAGAATCGGTATAGTGGTAGGATTGGCATATACAGAATACGGTGGAGAGGTACTCGAATTGGAAGCTGTGTTGATGCCAGGAAAAGGCAATGTGCAAATTACGGGGAAATTAGGTGATGTTATGAAAGAGTCAGCTCTAACCGCAATTGGATATATGAGAAGTATAGCAGAGACTGTATTAGTGGAGCCTAATGTACATTCTGAAAAGGATATACATCTTCACGTACCTGATGGTGCAACGCCGAAGGATGGTCCATCAGCAGGTATCGCAATATGCACAGCAATAGCATCAATCATGCTGAAGGTGCCAGTACGCAATGATGTAGCAATGACTGGCGAAGTGACTTTAACAGGCAGAGTTTTACCTATTGGAGGATTGAAAGAAAAATTACTTGCTGCAAGAAGAATAGGTATCAAGACTGTTATTATTCCTCATGATAATGTCAAAGATTTACAAGATATCCAAAATTATGTACATAACGATATGAAGATTATAGGTGTAAAATCTATGAAAGAAGTATTGGAAATCGCGCTTGTAAAAGATATTTTTATCAATGTGCCGATAAGTGATATGAAGCCATTTATCGAAGCAAGTAGTAAAGTTGTAGCGTAGAAAAGATGATTGTATGCTTTGCTGTAGATCAGGATTCTCAGAAGGCTTTAGCAGTTTGGCATATTGTCAAAGAGCGAGAAGGGATATCAGATTACTACCTACTCACTGTTTCAGATTTACGTGTTTGTTCTTGTGAGTATGATAGTGGATTGAGATTCAGCGATATTAAATGCGATGTTGTTGTAGTTATAGGAGGAGATGGATTCATGTTGAAGGCAATTCATGCGTTACTCGAATATCGTATTCAGATTTACGGAATTAATGCAGGTACTGTAGGGTTTTTGCTGAACAAGTATGTTGTAGGCGTACTGATGAACGATATACTTACTGCTAGAATAGTAATGCTGCCAACGTTAGCTATGGAAGTAAGGCATAGTGACGGTTCGATGAGTGTATATCACGCAGTAAATGAAGTATCTTTGATTAGGCAGACGAAGCAAAGCGCAAAAATAGAAATATATCTGAATTCTACGAATATGGGAAATATTGTTGGAGATGGTATATTAGTAGCAACTCCTGCCGGAAGTACTGCATATAACTCTGCAGCACGTGGTCCTATATTACCATTAAATTCAAGATGTATTGCAATGACACCTATATGTATATTTCGTCCACGTGGATGGAACGGGGCAGTTATTGAAGATTCTAGTAGAGTAGAATTTTCTATATTAGAAGCGGAGAAAAGACCTGTAAATGCCACTGCTGATTTTTGGGAGTGTAGAGATGTGTCTACTGTATCGGTAAGCATGAATAATGCATTACGAACAGTGCTACTGTTCAGCGGCAGAGAGGGGCTTGATAAGAGAGTGTTGAACGAGCAGTTTGGAGGTATTAAACTTACATAAAGCTACTTAGCATTACCTAATGTGATTTTAAATGCAAGGTTATCCAATTCGTTTAACTCTTTACATGTAATAGTGAGTTTATAGTTTTTATTTCCTGCCGATATCTTTACCTTCGCATTCAGTGCACTGCTTAATAATTTTTCCATTTCCAGTAATGCATTATCGGGCATAGCTGTACTTTTCTTGCTATTTCCTTCCTCTTCTTCCGATTTAGCAAGCTTTTCTACATCTCTCACAGTAAGATTCTTCTCTACGATTTTGTTCGCTATTTCTTCAGGATTATCAGTACACACCATTGCTCTTGCATGTCCGGCACTAATCTGTCCATTAATTATCATTTTCCTTACTTTTTCCGGCAACTTAAGTAGTCTTATTGTATTTGCAATATAACTTCTGCTTTTGCCGAATTTCTCAGCAAGCATCTCATGAGTATACCCAAAGTCTGTAGAAAATTTCTTATATGCTTCAGCTTCCTCTATAGTATTCAGATCGGCTCTCTGTGTGTTTTCCACTAAGGCGATTTCCATAGATTCAAGCTCATCAGAATTTCTTATTATTACAGGAATCTCTTCTAATCCTGCTATTTTAGAAGCATGATACCGTCTCTCACCTGCTATTATTTGATATAATTTATCATCCATCTTTCTTACGATAATTGGCTGTAGCACACCAAATTGTTTTATAGAGGAAGCTAATTCGTTCAACTCATCTGTATCAATCGTTTTTCGCGGTTGTGCTGGATTAAAGGTAATAATGTTGAGAGGTAGAAGCGATGATCCTCGAAGAGATTCTGTTTGTGTAAATGAAGTACTTGCCTCCGAGATTAAGGCTGATAACCCTTTCCCTAGGTGACTCATATTACGCATCTCATTTCTAAATGTATTGCATGCCACGATTCTATAACGAAATGGCAGTATTAGCAACTTATATCGTATTACAATTTGACTTTAACTGTCCACACGCTGCCATAATGTCTTGTCCTCTGTTTTTTCTCACAGTTGTAGCATATCCCGCATTTTTAAGAATTTGCTGAAAACGTAGAATTTGTTCATTTGTTGAAGAACAATAGCGACTACCTTCCCATCTATTAAAGGGGATGAGGTTAATTTTACAGTTTACGTTTTGTACTGCTTTGATCATTGTATACGCATCGTCATCTGAATCATTGATATCTTTCAGCATAACGTATTCAAAGGTTATTTTTTCCTTCGTAATTTGATGATATTCTTCACATGCCTCCAGTAGTACCGGTATTGGATATTTCTTATTTAATGGTACTAAGTGATTTCTTATTTCATCTTTTACTGCGTGCAAAGAGATTGCTAACTTCACTTTTGTGTCATTTCCAAGAGCTTTGATTTGAGGTACTACGCCAGATGTTGATACAGTAATTTTCTTTGATGTGATGTTGAAGATTTTCGCCGTTGTAATAGTCTTGATTGCTTTCACTACATTATTGTAGTTCAGCAATGGCTCTCCCATGCCCATAAAAACAACATTAGATATATTACCTGCTTCCGTTCTGAGTACTTGAAGTCTCTTATAAGCAAATAGTAATTGCCCGATTATTTCTCCTGCTGTGAGATTTTTAGCAAATTTTTGTGTGCCAGTATGACAGAATGTGCATCTTATAGGACATCCTACTTGTGAAGATATACATAACGTATTTCTCTCCATTTCCGGTATATATACGGTCTCAATATCAAGTTTTGGATCATTTTCTTCAGTGCTTAATTGCCACTTTATTGTACCATCTGTTGAAATGGATTCTTTTCTACATATTGGTATTGTGATATCGAAATTTTCAATGAGATACTTTCTTAGTATGATCGGTACATTATGCATCATATCAAAAGAGGTAATGCCTCTGTCGTATAACCATGAGAATATTTGCGCCGCTCTAAATCCTTTCTCGATATTGTTTTCTACAAAATGATTTGCCACCTCCTGTTTAGAGTAGTTTAGAATATTCTGTTTCATTAACTTTGCATATGATTCAAAAGCAAGTTTATATGATAATATCTGATTGTTGCAGCTTAGTGAATGTGTTTATTGCAGTCCTTACAGTTTTGGTATAGTATCCAATATATGCCTCTGTGGCGGAATGGTAGACGCGGCAGACTCAAAATCTGCTGTCTTTGCGGATGTGCTGGTTCGAGTCCAGTCAGAGGTACGTGACAAAATAATAATTCACGTAATTAGTATGTCTTTAAAGATTAGGTTAGCGCGTACCAGAGGAAAGCCTTTCCGTATTGTTGCCGCTGATGTCAGAGCGCCGAGAGATGGTAAATTTAAATATAATCTCGGATATTATAATCCTGTGTTAAATTGCGAACCATCAGATAAATTTAAGATAGATCTTGAGAAAGCAGAGTTTCTGATTTCACAAGGTGCACAGGTCTCGAAAAGAGTCGCTAAACTGATGTCCTTGTGTACGGAGAAAAATATTATAAAAAGGTAGGATTTTTTTAACCTTAATTAACTGTGCATGCACAAGCAATCTTCGAAAAACTTTGGTACGACGCAGCACTTCTTTCCAAAAAGCGTAAATGAGGGTGTAGCACAGCTTGCTGCTGCGTTTTCGCATATTGATACAAAGAGTGATGCAGTAGCAAAGTCGTACAATGTAGAAGAATTGTTGCGCTTCTATGAAAAAGCTCTTTTATTGAGAAGATTCGAAGAAAAAGCAGGGCAATTATATGGTATGGGCATGATAGGTGGTTTCTGTCATTTGTACATAGGACAGGAAGCGGTGGCCGTTGGTTTGTCTGAGTGTATGAAGGCGGAGGACGCTATAATCACAAGTTATAGAGATCATGGTATGATGCTTGCAATTGGAGGAGATCCAAACGCTATCATGGCTGAACTCTTAGGTAAAGCTACTGGATGTTCTGCAGGGAAAGGCGGTTCAATGCATATGTTTGATATAAAAAGAGGATTCTATGGAGGACATGGTATAGTAGGTGCACAGGTGTCAGTTGGTACTGGAATAGCAATGTCTATGAAGTATCAGAAAAAAGATGCAGTATGTTTCGTAGTAATGGGAGATGGTGCTGTAAATCAAGGGCAAGTGTACGAAGCATTCAATATGGCAAAGTTATGGAATATACCTGTGGTGTACATAATAGAGAATAACGAATATGGTATGGGTACGTCTGTGAATAGAGCATCATGTACTCCGAATACGATGTATGCACGAGGTGTTTCTTTCGGTATTCCAGGTTTTGTAATTAATGGTATGGATGTAGAAGAAGCGCATTGTAAGTTAATTGAAGCACGAGATTATGTCGCGTCTAATAATGGTCCTATAATAGTAGAGTGTAAAACGTATAGATATAGAGGGCATTCAATGTCAGATCCTGCAAAATATAGAACAAAAGAAGAAGTGGAAGAGTATAAGAATGTCGATCCTATAACTGTACTTAAAGATAAAATTCTCTCCATATCCAAAGAACGCGAAAAGGATCTCAATGCTATTAATGAGAAAGTAAAATCAATAGTGTATGCAGCTGCAAAGTTTGCTGAAGACTCACAGCTTCCAAGTGAGGATGTCCTCTGTAACGATGTATACGCGATATAGATATTTTGATGAAATTTAGAGTCGCGAGAATGCCTGCAAGTTCTTCACTGCAGCGATCGTCTCATTTTGCATTGATTAAAGAGTCTGAATATTCGATAAAATCCATATTACATGATGCTAAGAGATTTATAGTATCAAGCTTTGTAATGTTCATGGATGTGAAAAATACTGCAACTCGTTGTGGATATTACTTTGGTACCGTCACAAGTAAACGTGTCGGCAACGCTGTACTTCGCAACCATGTGAAGAGGTTAGTTCGAGAGGTAGCGAGAAAGCATGCGAAATTGCATAAGTTAGCTGATAAAACGATCTATATTGTACTCATCTTGCGTAAAGAAGCAGCAGTATCCGATATCGATACTTTGTATCGCGACTATTTACGGGCATTCAGTGCACTTATGCGAAAATATACAAAGCAAGTAGATGTGCAATGATTGCATCAGAAAGCAGTTCATGTACAATAAGTAGGTACGTAGTTGGAGAGTCGCTATACTTTTAAAGTATAGAGGAAAGTCCGAGCTTCGCTGAAGAAAAATGCTAGGTAATGCCTAGCTAGGTATTAATGCCTAAGGGAAAGTGCAACAGAAAATATACCGCCTTTATGGTAAGGGTGAAAAGGTGAGGTAAGAGCTTACCGTGATCTCGGTGACGAGATTTGCATTGCAAACCCCATTTGAAGCAAGATCAAGTAGCAGAACATGCAAGATTTATTTCTTGCCTCTCCTCTTCTGAGAGTAATTGTTCTAGGGTAGATCGCTGGAACTTGCTGGAGACGGCAAGGCTAGAGAAATGACTCTCGGTGCTATTAGCACTACAGAACTCGGCTTATATACTACGTGCGCACATTTACTAGTTTAAATGCTTATATACAACGATATTGTTTACATGTAGCACAATAATCTTGAGAAGTTGAAATGCACTCCGTTGTTTTATGATGAGAGAAAATTTACGACAAATACTTGAAAAATGTATGAGTACTCTCAAGTAATTATAGAAAGGAGAAGCAAGCTAATGTAAAAGAGAAAGGAAATATCGCAAGTAATATGAAAAGATTAATATATGCATTACTAGCATTATCGGTATGCACCGCTACCGTTAGTCTAGCAGAAGAGAAGAAGACGGTATGTGAAGGAAAATTGCTGCAGTATGCTGCAAAATTTGACGTCAGTGAAAATGATCGTATGTTTTTTTCTCATACATATTCAGAGCACATTGGAAAAAGTGAAAAATGGCTGAAAAGTAAAATGCATTGTAGAAGTGTAAGCTTTGTATCGACGTACTTTAGCGAAGAATCTGCAAATGAAACTATCCGAAAAGCATTAAAAGAGAATAAGGATAAAATATGTGAATGGTTAGAAAATATCGGAAAAGTAAAGGAAAATGGCGATAAAAGAAAGAAAGCCTCATTGCTTGTCACTACGGACGCATCTAAGGAAATAGGCTTCGGTATTCAGAATGATGGTGAGAAAATGAATTTAAAACGTGCGAATGTTGTGCTAAAAGCTACTGCACGGGATGATGATATCGGATTATACGTCTTTACTTCTTATCCTGTCAAAAATCGTAAATATGAAAAGAAGAAACGATGACAACGAAAATAAGGTATAAAATACGCGGCGGTACTCCAATTATAGGTAATATACAATGCTTAGGTGCTAAAAATCTTGCAACAAAAGTGATGCTTGCATCGATGCTTGGTAGTACTGAGAGTACTTTGTGGAATATGCCATATATCGGAGACGTAGAGATTACAAGAAAAATGATAGAGATGACAGGTGCTGATGTGAAGTTTGATAGAGATGATAACTCTCACTTTGGTAAAGTGACGATCGATCCTCGTTCTATATCTAAAGCAATAGTTGTATTGCCGGATTCTGCTACAAATAGAATTCCGATATTGCTTCTTAGCGTATTATTACAATTGTTCGATGAAGTAGAAGTGCCTACTATTACGGGTGATGAGATTGGTAAAAGAAAAGTCGATTTTCACGTTGAAGCTATAAGAATGTTTAACGGAGAGGTAGAGGTCGGTAATAATTGCTTTCGTGCGCGTAAAAATCATAAATTGTCTGGTACTCATTTTACTCTTCCATATCCTTCAGTTGGCGCTACTGAGACATGCTTATTTCTAGCTGTATTAGCTGATGGTATGAGTGTCATAAAAAACATAGCGATGGAACCGGAAATAATGCATTTAATTTCCATGTTAAGATGCATGGGCGCTGTGATCTTCATCAATCCGAATCGAGAGTTGATTGTGCATGGAGTAAAGCAGTTAAAAGGCGTGAATTTTCATGTTATAGGAGATAGAATAGAAGCGGTATCGTGGGCGTTACTTGCATGCACTGTAAGAGGTAGTGATATTACGTTGCAAGGGATTAATCCTGAGCTTCTTGGTATCTTTCTGTCGTATTTGAATATGGCAGGAGGTAGATTCGAAATTCTTTCAGAAAATTCAATACGATTTTATAGCGAATATAATAGCGTAATATCGCCACTTGTGCTTGAAACAGACGTATATCCAGGCTTTTCTACTGATTGGCAGCAACCGTTTACTGTAATGCTAACTCAAGCGCGTGGCACTTCAGTAGTGCATGAGACGGTATATGAAAATAGACTAGGTTATACTGATATGTTGAATCAATTAGGTGCTGATATTTCTATATTTCACTCATGTCTTGGTAGCTCAAATTGTCGTTATAGAGGATACTATCATCCGCATAGTGCGATAGTAAAAGGTAAAACGGAACTGCACGCATTGAAAGAGCCTATAGTTGTACCTGATATCAGAGCTGGATTAGCTTATCTTATTGCAGCAGTTCTTGCAAAAGGCGATACTATATTAGACGATGCAGACAAGTTGGAAAGAGGGTACGGAAATATACCGCAAAGACTAAAAAATACTACTCTCGAAATAACAAGAGAACAATAGAACTGATATATCGCGCAACTGAACGATTTTTCATCGTCAAACTAGCCGAAAGCGGAATACAAATCGCGAAGGAACTCATGCGGAGAAAGCGATTATCCGCTGTGTCCATTCTCTATCTAGAAAATGTATAACGGAAATTTCATCGTACTTTGTTTTCTCTTCGAACTTTGCAACTGTATAAACAATACTCTGATCTGCGATAATCCTACTTAGAGAACTAAGACAAATAGCGTAGAAGTGATAAATACAACTTGTAAATACCTCCAGATATCTCTTCTTGGACAGTGAAGTAGCGTTGCTACCTCACTTACTGTCATTACTGCTGTGCAGCAGCATTATATGGAATCGGTCTACCAGAAGTGTCAAGTGCTAACTGACCGTCTTCAAATTGCGCAGCCATATAAGTACCATGTCCCAGCTTTATACCATGATATAGTACAGGACTCACAGTCTTGTCCCCGATTTTCCTAAGAGCAGCTTTTTTACCGCGCATTGCGATATTGTTCTTGGAAGCAGTGATTTTCTTTGACATGGCCATTTCAAAACTGAATAACGAACATGAGAATTATATTACAGACTCATGATCGTTACAATACTCAAGTGAGTGGAATTTTTCTCTACGAGAGTCAATATGAATATTACATGAAATATATTTCCTTGAAGATTAAACGAGAAGAAATTGCAGATAAGAAGAAATTGCGAGTGCGATTATAGCTGTCATGCGAATACATACGAGATTTCAAATTGATGCTATATTGATTTATGAATAAAATATGTAGTAATGTGAGCGTACTGAGTATGCCAAGACTTCATCATTATGCTGACATTTTTAAAAGAAAAATTTTCTACTCTAGCAAAGAAATTAAGTACTAAATCTCATCTTAACAATGATGAAATTGATGTTTTACTTAAGCAAATAAGAGTTGCACTTTTAGATTCTGATCTCAGTCTTGAGCTAGCGGATATCTTCGTGCACGAGTTACGAGTGAAGATTGAAGTAATTAATGAGAAGGGTGTCATAAACTATGGTAAAGCAATATGCGATGCCATGCAGAATCAAATAGTGGATTTTTTATCTGATAGCATTCAAGAAGAAGTGCATTCTGAAAATAATCTTACACTTCTTAAGAAAACGCTGAATATCAAGGATGGCCTTAATGTTATACTATTTCTTGGATTACAAGGTGTAGGAAAAACTACTACTGTAGCGAAACTTGCTACTTTATTGGCGCAAAAGTTGAGTAAGAAAGTTGTAGTTGCATCGCTTGATGAAACTAGAGCCGCGGCAAAAGAACAGCTGAAGACTTTAGTTGAAGGTAGTGCTGTAGAATTTTTGGATTGTGAAGGTTTCTCCAATATTGTTGAAAAGGCGAGTATGTGTGTGAAACTTGCGCATACAAGAGAATCGAATGTAATAATTTTGGATACTGCTGGAAGAACAGATGTTAATGCTGCGTTAATGGCAGAGATTGCAGAGATTCACAATACGATAAAGCCTTCTGAAACAATCTTTGTATGTGATGCTATGCTAGGGCAACAAGCGCCTATCATCGGTAAAGCATTTGCGGAAGCGGTGCCAATTACTGGCATTATACTTACGAGACTTGATGGAGATGCCAAGGGAGGAAGCATGCTAAGTATGAAGCGTGCGGTAGGCGCGCCAATCAAATTTATCACTTCGGGGGAGAAGTTAGACGCAATAGAGATATTTCATCCGCTTAGAATTGCTTCAAGGATTATGGGCTTAGGGGATATCGCTTTGCTGATAGAGAAAGCTTCTGATGTTGTAGATGAGATGAGTGAAGAACAGCTTATGAAGAAAGTGCAAAGTGGAAAATTTACACTTACGGATTATGTGCAGTATATGAAGAAAATTGGCAAAATGGGAGGACTTAGCGTTATGATCGGGCTTCTTCCTGGTTTGCCAAAGATAGATCAAAAGCAGCAACAAGAGTTAGCGCGAAAAGTGAGAAATCAGATTGCGATTGTATCGTCTATGACGGCAAAAGAAAAAGAAAAGCCGGATATCTTAGATGGAAAAAGAAAGCTTCGAATTGCAAATGGCTCAGGTACTAAAGTGCAAGACGTCAATGCTTTGTTAAAAGAGTATAATATGATCGCAGGAGTGTTAAAACAAATGAAAAATATGAGATTAGGAGATCAAATGAAGATTATGCAGAATATGTTTAAGAGATAATATGAAATACCTACATCATAGTTTAGAACGCGAGATTAATGCAGAAAATCTAAAAAATTTATGGTTTGCTTTTGGAGAAGAGTATGGAGGAGTGTGTTTTATATTGTCGGTACTTAAAAGTAAATTGAAGTCTCAAGCTGCAGCAAATGGAGGTACTCTCTCGATACATGAGATCAATTTCAAGCAATTGAACGCGGAGCCAGAATTGCTAAATGAAGTTACGAGATCTTATAGCTTATTTGGTCAGAAAAAAGAGAATAAATTAATAGTGATAGATTCTGTTTCAAATGATATCTCTGCTGAGTTGTCTCAGCGTCTGAGTAAGCATATCTCCACTCCATCGCGTAATACGTTTATTGCTGTTATAGGAAGCGGTTTGAAGAAAAATATGAAAACAAGACGCTTTTTTGAATCACCATCGGTTGCGCGACATATTGCCTTATTTCATTCTTATTCTCCTTCAGAGCAGGAAAAGCAGAGTTTTTGGCTGTATTTGCTATCCAAGAATAGGCTACAGCTTACAATCCTACTTGGCTGTCCTGATTCACTACTGAGTACTCATATTATTCTTTGCACGAGTAGAATGGAGATAGTGAATGCTATTGAAAAAATGTGTATTAGCGCACAACACGAATGTGATGTGTTTGATTTGTCGGATAAAAAGCATATTAATGTGTGCAGAATAAGCGTTTCAGAAGAAGAAATAAAAGTATTTTTTCCTTTTGAAAATGATATCGCATTGTTGGATATAGCACATTATCTTCTTTTTCGTGAACGTCATTTCTATTATCGCGTCAATCTTGAAACAACTCTTGATATTGCAGCGTTGCGTTGGTTGCAATCATATTATGTGAAACTTTCCACTTTACATCAAATATGCTTACAATTTTCCTCAGATGCAGAAGTGATGAACGCAATGCTTGAATTGCATATATTTCTATCGAATAAGCAAAAAAGCGATCTGATCAAAGCGCTACGTAGCACTCCCTCATCTAAGATATCAGAACTGATTATCTTACTTCTATTTCAAGAAAAAGCTATCAGAACGATAACGGAAAATGAGTTTATAGACGCAATTCAAGAGAATGATAAAGTAACTCTGCAAAAATTATTGCAGCAGTAAGTTTGTTCTGCATGAGATTGCGCATAGGAAGATTGATCTACCACTCCTATGGTGTCGGCTCGCTTATTTCTAGGAGTGATGTCTGAATTTATCATTGCTGCCGTGTGATGATGTTTTGCTTATGTCAACTGATTGCGAGCGGTTTACTGCATTAGGCAGATTCATTCCTTCAAGTATCTTTATTATGCTATTGTTTCGCGAGTTGGTATCTTTTGCAAGTATTTCGCCTTCCCCTTTTTGAATAGCTGAGATTTCATTCAGGTCAAGAGAAAAGCGTTCTGACAATCTGCTTTGATTTACAATGATACTATTCGAGCTTTTATTAAGAAAGTCACTCTCTTCATTGCGAATTTGTGATGGAATTTCCTTCTTCTGCACTAGATTATTGACTTGCGCTTCTATTTCATCGAGCTTCTTTTGTGAAATTTTATCCTGTGCTATTTCACTTTCTGTCAACCGTAGCGCTCCGTCATCATCTGTACCGCGTTTTAATCTTTCTCGCCCTTTCTGTACAAGTTCTGCGATAAGCTCTTCTAACGGTTTTGCCAATTTGCGTGCCTCAAAAGAGTTGGGGTTTTCTGTATCATATTTTTGAATTTTTTCCGCTATTTTGATTGCTTGCATAGCTTGTTTCAGTAATTCAGAGGACGTAAATTGTTTATTTTGTAGTAATTCGTGCAATTCATTCTGTACCTGGTCTTTTGTTTTTTGCCCTAGTACTGTGTTTTCCGATTTTATATTGTTTACATCTTGCTGTAGTGCTTGACTATTTTTTTGCGTTGAATTTCCTTCCGGTGCTGGACGATAATTCTGTTTTGCATCGAGAAGCGCGCGTATATCCTTTCCTTCACGGCGTTTTGCTTTAGATAAATAATATTTTGCAAAAATTATT
The DNA here is from genome assembly GCF_003072485.1 of Candidatus Fokinia solitaria. Classification (NCBI taxonomy): domain Bacteria; kingdom Pseudomonadati; phylum Pseudomonadota; class Alphaproteobacteria; order Rickettsiales; family Candidatus Midichloriaceae; genus Candidatus Fokinia; species Candidatus Fokinia solitaria. The sequence continues at coordinate 664,324 of NZ_CP025989.1, read as the reverse complement.
GCAATTAATAATCCTAAAGGTCCGAGTGCAATGTATCCCGCAATATATGCAGCGAATTTTTTTCCGGATGTGTCTTCATTAATTCTTTCCTTGGCGTCTGTTTTTAATATAGCTTTGCTAAGAAAATTTGGCCTATCTCTATCTTTTTTGTCTAAAACCTCATACGGATCGTATTTTACTGCTCTTTCTAATTGTTCCGGAGAACTTAATATTTGGGTACATATCCCTTTACCTCTCATGTACTCTAATAGTGCAATTTGATCGTCTCGAGAGAGATCTGCTGCATTTCCTTTTAATCCATTCGAGTTTATAGCTGCTTGTGCTGCGAGTGTAACACCTACGTTTATTATCGATTCATTTTTTTCTGCATCTGATAGAGAGTTGAATTTCCCGTCTTTCTTTAAAACTTTGATTATGTAATCCATATTTTCTCTAGTACAGAATTTCTCAAAAGACGGTGAATAACGTGAAGGGCCTATCGTTTCAATGACTTTTCTTGCGTAATCATCCATCGTTGTGCCTCTTTTAAGTTGTGGCTGCTCCTGCTGTAATTGCTCTTCTTGCTTTTCTTGCTGTATTTCTGATTTTGACTCCCGTAATTGCTTTTCTTGCTGTATTTCTGATAGTGGCTGTGATAGCGACTGCTGTAATTGCTTTTCTTGCTGTTGCTGCTCCTGCTGTAATTGCTCTTTTTGCTGTTGCGTTGCCGATTGTGATAGTGACCGCTGTGGTAGCACTTGCGATTGGTCTTCTTTCTGTAGCTGCTGGATTTTCGATTGTGGCTGAATTTCCGATTTTGCCCGCTGTAATTGCTTTTTTTGCTGTGATTTCGGGTTTCGCTTTTTCAGCAGCTGTTCGGCTTCTTCATCTGATATTTCTACCAACGTCGATTTTCTATTTTGTGATACTCGTGACTTCTGTGATAATTCTGATGTTCTACGTGATTGTTGCTCTTGCTGTATTTGTGATTCTTCTTGTATTTGCTGCTCTTGCTGCTGTGGTTTCGATTGTTTATATCGTGCTTTTAAAGTGGCTTTTTCCTCTTCAAGTTTAATATACTTTTCAATAGCCGTTTGAACTGTTTTTAATTGTTTTTCTCTCTGAGATAATTCATAAAGTTCCTTTATCTTTGCTAGTTCTTGAATTTCCTTATCAAGAGTATCGAATTTTTGCTGAATAGCCTCTTTTTGAATAGCTTCTTGCGAAAGATTTTGTATCTCCATTTCTTGTCCCTGTGCTATAGCACTTGGAGCGCTGTTTTGTTTTTGTACCGCTGATCTTTGTGACTTTTGCAAATTATCTGCACTAAGTTGGAATGATTGCGCTTTACTCATATCGAATTGTGAAATTTGCAAGCTACTTATTTTAGATTGATTATCAAATTGTTCTTCTTGCGCTTTACCCGCATTAAGTTGCGAGTTTTGTGCATTATTCATATCGAGTTGTGAGAATTGCGATGCACCGAGTGGAGCTTGTCTCTTTACTGGTCCGAGTAGTTTTTTCAGCTCAGTATCTAATTTTTCCAGCTCAGCACGCTTACTGTCTAAGTTCTGTATTTCCTTTGCTTTGTTCTTGTAATCTTTTGAGATCTTCGACTGCCCTCCTGCATCTTGCACTTTCTTCGTTATGTCATTCATTTCTGTTTGTATTTTTTCCAAGGTCTTAGAATTTTTTAAATCTTCTAATGTAAAATTTTCGGATTTTATTTCATCTGCTATTTTTTGTTGCTTCTTAAGCTTTTTTACTTTGTTATAGCGATATTTTTTCTCTTCTGCTTGCGCTATCTTAACATCTTTTTGAAGTAATGCTTTTTCTGTCTTTATTTTTTTTCTCTTTGCTTCTAAGTCTAAATTCTTAGGTCTTCTTAAGATAAAATCCTTCATTTTTTTCATTATTGAATCACTCGTCTTTTTTATCATTTCATCTTTCTTTTGTATTTCGTCTTCTAGTTGTTGAATTTGTTGTTCCAAAAGCTGCGTTTTTTTCTGCTGTTTCTCTATCTTTTTCTTGAAAGTACTTGTGTGATCTGAGTTCTGCATAATGATGACATTACAATTTATATATCAATATTATTATATAAATTATATATATTATTATCTATAAATATATGCGAGATATTAATTTTCTCGATATATTTAATACGTATTTTCTTGATGATGCAGTATTTTAAATAAAGGAAAGCATATACGCGAATGCGCAGCTCTTATTCGTACTTTTGACAAATTATGTGTGAGATCTGTCTTTACACAACATCAGATTGCATATTTCTCATTTTATATATTACTCCATTTATTTCCAATCCAAATAGAAAAATAATAGAAGCAAAATATATGTATAAGATCGATATGGAGATGCCTACCATGCTTCCATATATGATGTTAAGCTGTCCTGCGCTTTGTATATAATATCCGAAGATTTCAGAAAAAATTTCCCAAAAAAGTATAGTATTCACTACTCCTGGCATAATTTGTCGTATTTTCACATGTTGCCTTGGAAAGGTGTAATGTATGTATGATAGCATTCCAAATAGTGCGATATATACCGTAGGGACGTAATGTTCAATTTTGATAACAAAGTTCAATATATCATATAACGTGCTTTCCAATTTTATAAATTGCGCACACTGTATTAATACAAGTGGAATTAGCTTAAAACATAAAATAAAGAATATTAGAAGTAGTGAAAAAGCCATGAATTGCAGTATGCTGATAATTCTTCTTCTTATATAATGACAGTCTTCCGTTGTACCGTATATCATGTACACGTATAGTAAGATCCCGTCAAATAATCCAGAAGCACTCCATATAGCGCTTAACATTGCGAATGTCAGCATGCTTTCCGGTGGTGTGCGTAGTATTTCAAGAATTCTGTTGCTAACGCTATCTACGAATGCATGCGCTTTACTGCTTAGCAATGAATTTGTAATGAATTCGTCAATATCTAATGTGACATGAAAAAGATCTCGATACTGCGTTGCAACTAAGGTACTGACCGCAGTAAAAAAAATCAGAGAAGGAAAGAGACCGAGCAATATCAAAAAAACGAGATACCCTGAATATTCGTACGCATTTTTTTCCAGGAGATTTTGAATAGATTTCTTATAGATGATCAATATTACTTTGAATGCCCGTATTAGGTACATATTGTGATTTTACTTAATATATTGATTGAAAAAGTATTATAAAAGTTGTAGAAGCTATTCGTTATGCTTTTATCACAGAGAAATGCAATTGCATATTGTTTTAGATAAAACACGTTAAAAATTTTTTACTCATAATGAAAAAGGAAAAAACAATTCAAAAGAAGATTATGATAGTAGAGGATGATTCTGCTATGTTATCTCTTATGGAGTATAGCTTGATCTCGGAAGGATATCTCGTTATATCAGTTTCAACAGGCGAAAATTGTACGAAGATTGTTGAAGAAAAAAGGCCGGATTTGATCATCTTAGATTGGGTGCTGCCAGAAAAATCCGGTATAGAAATATGCGAGGAGTTGCGCGGTATTCCAGATCTGAAGGATCTAAGAATTATAATGATCTCTAGTCATAGTAAAGGGCAGCATAAAATTACAGGCTTGAAAAAGGGTGCAGACGATTATCTTGAGAAGCCTTTTATTATAGAAGAGCTTGTATTAAGAGTGAAGAATCTATTAAAAAGAAGTGCAATAGAGGATTCTGATGTGCTGAAGTTTATGGAATTGACATTAGATCTTAGAAGACATGCGTGTACGATGGAAGGAAATGGTACCGTGCACGAGATAACTTTAGGGCCAATAGAGTTTAAGTTGTGTCAATTGCTGTTGATGAATTCTGAGAAGCTTGTCTCGAGAGATAAAATTATAGCACTGCTTTGGAATAGTACTACTATGGAGATGCAGCATGATAAAGATAAGATATTGAACGTTCATATGACGAGATTACGTTCATCTATACTCAAGCATGCTAGTAGTATTGATATCAAAACCATTAGAGGATACGGATATAAAATGGTGAAAACGGTGCATGGTGGAGGAGAGAATGCAGAGAGTAGTTATTAGATATCTACCTGAGTAATTGAATGAAATGTCTTGCGAGTTACTGAAGATACATTCGGCTGAATTTTTCGTATTTTATAGTATCTTGGACATAAGGCTTCGTTACGGTATTTACCGACGATTCAGTAACTCATTCAGTTGTTAACTCGGCTTCTGCTATAAATCTTGACGGAGTGTTGTGAATTTGTTTTCCACTGCGTAACTTGCATTTCGAGTGCGACATACATAACTTATGTCGTGCTCGCGTCATGCCTACATATAAGAGCCTTCTCTCATCTTCTATATTTTCAGATTGGTAATTTTTACAGTATGGTAAGTTACCTTCTTCTACAAACGGAATAAATACTATGTCAAACTCCATGCCTTTGGAACTATGTATCGTACTAAGGTAGACAGTGTGTTTTTCATGCGACTTCTGTGCGTCGGTGTGGTTATTTCGTGAAAATCTTTCTATAAGTGGTGTTGCTTTTTTATATTGTGCTGCAATTTCTATAATACTTATGAGATTTCGCGCTTTCTCATTTTCGTGTTCTGATAGCACTGTAAAAGAGTCTGAGTAAAGATCTTCCAATTTTTCAAATTTTCCCTTTGTAATAGTCTTTACGTATCCGATATTGTTGATGGAATCGCTTATTGCATCACTTATCTTTCCATCTTCTATAAGAGATGCATTCTTGGAGATGTTGTCTATTATCTCCTTTACTGCTTGTAATTTAGAAGATGTCCTTGAGTGTAACTTGTTACATGCTAATTCATACAGTGAGCAACTAGATTGCGCTGCAATTTTAAGAAGCGCGTTTATCTGCGTAATATTTAGAGTATGAGTTAATAATAGCAACTCTTTTAAATTATGATCAGCGTGAGGATCAATACTCAATTTTAGTATATTTAATGCGAGTTGCACTTCTTCTCTCTCTATAAAAGATCTCGTATTTCCAATAACGTACTGAATATCATTATACCTCATCGAATATTCAAAAGGTATGATGTGCTCGTTATTTCTTACAAGAATTGCAATGCTACCACCATATGGTAATAATTCTGTAATCTGAGTAGTAATATGCGATACTTCTATGATATCAGATTCATAGCATTTTATTGTAGTACCGGTAGAGAATTTGACATCACTTTCATCAATAGATGATTTCTGCATCTCTTTCCAGCATCTGTCAGAATTATGAGATATCAGTTTGAAGGCATGATAAATTATATCGTTGTTGGAGCGATAATTATTCGATAGATATAACGTCTGAGATAGCGGAAAGTTATCTTTGAATGTTGTGATACGTTCAGTGTTTGCGCCTCTCCAAGTATATATCGTTTGATCGTCATCTCCTACGCAAAATAATGAATTCGTACCTTTTTGCAACAAGGTCATTATGAAATAGTACTGTGCGAAGTTGATATCTTGATACTCATCTACTATGACATGAGAAAATTGCTTTTGTAGCAATTGTAAGATCTCTTTATTTTCTATGAATAACTGCTTCACGTAGAGTAAGATATCTCCGAAATCTACAAGATTTTTCAGTTTCAGAACGTTCTGATATTCTTGATATATAAAAAGAAATTCTGCATTTGTATCTTGAGATTCTAACTCTTCGGTGCTGTATAATTTGTCTTTTATACGTTGTATATCCTCATATATTTTATATGCCATACCTACATTATTTTTAGTTCTTCTTAAGAGTTCTTCTATGTAATGTATGCTTTCTTTTTCTGATATAACTCTAAATTCATGAGATAATCCAATTGTAGAAGCGTGTTTCTTGAGTATTCTTACGCCTATTGCATGAAAAGTACCAATCCATACTTTTTCCATAAGCTTGCGTTCAGCGGTATACAATCTGTGCTTTAGTTCACTCATTGCTCTCGTGCTAAACGTCAAGACCATGATCTCATGAGGATTGTACGATTGTACCAAAAATTGTATACGCGCTATTATTACAGATGTTTTTCCTGTTCCTGGCCCCGCTAACACCATTACGTGTCTTTCCGTAGTAGTAGAGACTGTAATTTGCTCTTCATGCAGAATAAGCGAATTTTGTTTATGTGCAGATTGCGTAGCGGCGAATTCTGAATGATGAGAAGTCATTTTATCTATCTATCTCTCCAAATACAGCATCTATCGTGCCAAGATTACTTGACACATCGGAAAGCATGTGCCCGACGGACATTTTATTCAATATCTGCAAATGTGCAAATCCCGGTGCTCTAATGTGTATCCTATAAGGTTTATTTGAACCGTCTGATACTATGTATAGTCCGAATTCTCCTTTTGGTGTTTCTACAGCAGTGTAAGTCTCTCCTTTAGGTACTGTATATCCTTCGCTGAAAAGTTTGAAATGATGAATGATAGCTTCCATTGATGTAGTAAGTTCTGCTTTCGGAGGAGGTGTTATTTTATGATCATTGATGATGTATGCACCATTTGGCATTTTTTCCACGCACTGAGTTGCTATTTTTATGGATTCTCTAATTTCCAATACTCTTACAATATATCTATCGTAGCAGTCGCCATTTTCTCCGACAGGAATGCTGAATTCGAGTTTATCATATACTTCATATGGTTGTGATTTTCTCAGATCCCAGGGTATGCCTGAAGCACGTAACATAGGGCCGGTGATAGCAAAATTCAAAGCATCACTTTTCGATATAGTACCTATATTCACTAATCTCTGCTTAAAGATTCTATTATCATTCAGTAGTGATTCTATATCGGAGAGTACTTTAGGAATTCTTTGCAGAAATGACGATATTTTATCCATCATCTCATTGCTTAAATCACCATTTACTCCACCTGTTCTGATATACGCACAATGCATTCTACTGCCTGAGATTTTTTCGTAGATTTCCATTAACTCTTCTCTTGCTTCGAAAGCCCATAGTAGTGGAGTCGTAGCGCCAGTATCTAGTGCTAATGATGTGATGCTGAGAAGATGATTGCCAATGCGTTGTAATTCCAGTAATAGCACTCTTATATATTTCGCTCTTTCCGGTATTGAGATTTGAAGCATTTTTTCAATAGCCATTGAAAAACAATGTTCTTGTGCAAGAGGTGAGACGTAGTCCAATCTATCCATATACGGTAAGCCCTGCATATATGTTTTGTTCTCTAGTAGCTTTTCTGTACCGCGATGAAGAAAGCCTATTTGCGGCTCTATTTCTTTTACTGTTTCACCGCTTAATTTGATTACGAGATTCAACACACCATGTGCACCAGGATGTTGAGGGCCGAAATTAATGACGGTCTCTTTATCGCTCATAACTTAGGATTAAAAGTGAATTTGAAAGTAGAACAAATATCATCATAAAACGGTATATGATTTTGCAGTATATTTCTACATGTTGCTACTATCTCATCTTGATACTCTTTAGATGTTTCATGAGTGATGAAAGAGATTTTTATTGGATGTCGTGTTATGGAAGTATTGTGAAACGGAGTCACATAACTTGCCACGTCTTCAGCTATTGCGCTAGAAGGATCGATTATTGCGATATTATAGCCATTGTTAGAGAAAATTTCGTACAGCTGCTTGATGAGGATTGCATAATGCGTGCATCCTAGAAAAATAATATTTTTTTCTGATTTAGTACATTCTTGACGTAAGTGCTGAAAAATCTCTTGTGCAGCTTTTTTCAATTCGTTTTGATGTATATATTCTACTACTTCCTTTGTAATCGGTATTGAGCATATTTTGTCGAACTCTTCTAAAAAATTCTGATTAATAGAATGTGATAATTGTGTGCATATAAAGAGCTTTTTATGTTCTTGATACTTTTTTAAGATTCTTTTTGTAGTTGATAATGTATCTACTATCTGCATTTTCGTGATAGTATTATCTGTCATTTTAGAGAAGGAAGCCGTATAGCATGCTATTACGAATAATTGCGTAAATTGTCGCTCAGCAGAATATATGATATCATTTACACGATCAGCTATAGCAGTGCAGTGCTTTGTGCCGTACGGAAAAAATTCAAGATCTGCAATGTACGAGATATCGCAATATCTCATTATATAGCACTCATACACTTGTTTTATGAATGAGGAGAGTACTGACAATCCTCCTAATCCACTGTCAAAGAAACGTATCTTCATTCCATTTCAACCATTATTTAGCATTGCAGATACTAAAGAATTTACTGATATTCTACAAGTTACCAGTGTAGAAATAAAAAATGTAAAATCATGTTTGACATTCATATGGTTGTTTCTATAGAGTTACCACTGCACTGAGTGCGTTTCAAAGTAGTTTAGCAATATAACCAAGCAAAATTATCGTTGAGTAATTTTATTACTGTGTACGCATAATACCAGCAAAAAAATATGAAAAGAGCTTTTAGTGGATGCCTTGGTGATAAGAGACGATGAAGGACGTAGTAAGCTGCGATAAGCTGCGTGGAGGTGCTAACATCCGTTAATACGCAGATTTCCGAATGGGGAAACCCTTTGCACTACAAGTGCAAAATCTCGAAAGAGAGGTGAACTCAGTGAACTGAAATATCTAAGTAACTGAAGGAAAAGAAATCAATTGATATTTCGTCAGTAGCGACGAGCGAACGCGAATCAGGCTTTTGAATTTAAAAATTAGAATGTGTTGGAAAGCACAGCAATATAAGGTGACAGCCCTGTATAAGTAAATTAAATTCATTTTTTTAAGAGTAAAGCGGGACACGTGAAATCCTGTTTGAATATGGGGGGACCATCCTCCAAGCCTAAATACTACTTATCAACCGATAGCGAACTAGTACTGTGAAGGAAAGGTGAAAAGAACCTCGAGAGAGGAGTGAAATAGAACTGAAACTAATTGCTTATGAGCAGTCAGAGCACATATGTGTGATGGCGTACCTCTTGTATAATGGGTCAGCGAGTTAGTGTGTCTAGCAAGGTTAAGCTGTTAAGTGTAGCCGTAGCGAAAGCGAGTCTGAATAGGGCGAGAAGTTAGACGTATTAGACCCGAAACCGGGTGATCTAGTCATGAGCAGGCTGAAGTCAAGGTAAGATTTGATGGAGGGCCGAACTCGTCAATGTTGCAAAATTGTGAGATGACTTGTGATTAGGGGTGAAAGGCCAATCAAACTCGGAAATAGCTGGTTCTCCGCGAAATCTATTTAGGTAGAGCGTTGCTTAGTTTCTTATCAGGGGTAGAGCACTGGATCGGCTAGGGGGCCAAAAGCCTACCGAACCTAACTAAACTCCGAATACTGATAATGATGAGAGCAGCAGACAGGCTGTGGGTGCTAAGATCCATGGCCAAAAGGGAAACAGCCCAGATCGTCGTCTAAGGTCCCTAAGATATGGTTAAGTGTTAAAGGAAGTAAAAACGCCAAAACAACTAGGAGGTTGGCTTAGAAGCAGCCATCCCTTAAAGAAAGCGTAATAGCTCACTAGTCTAATAGCGATTTTGCGCCGAAAATGTAACGGGGCTAAAACCATACACCGAAGACACGGGCTCATTCGTTTGAATGAGCGGTAGCGGAGCGTTGTGTAAGCCTGTGAAGATGCATCGTAAGGTGTGTTGGAGGTATCACAAGTGAGAATGCTGACATGAGTAGCGTAAAGAGGTGTGGAAAACACCTCCGCCGAAAGTCCAAGGTTTTCTACGTAAAGTTAATCTGCGTAGAGTTAGCCGGTTCCTAAGATGAGGCTGAAAAGCGTAATCGATGGCAATCTTGTTAATATTCAAGAGCCTGCTAGAAGTGACAAATCTGTAACATTACAATTGGTTAATGGATTCTGATTGTAGTGGAAAGGTTTCAGGAAATAGCCTAGCATATAGACCGTACCCCAAACCGACACTGGTGGACTGGTAGAGAATACCAAGGCGTAGAGAGAATAATGTTGAAGGAACTAGGCAAATTGCATCTGTAACTTCGGGAAAAAGATGACCATGCGCAAGTGTGGTGGCACAAACTAGGGGGTGGCGACTGTTTATCAAAAACACAGGACTCTGCAAACTCGGAAGAGGAAGTATAGGGTCTGACGCCTGCCCGGTGCTAGAAGGTTAAGGTGAGGGGTGCAAGCTCTGATCCGAAGCCCTAGTAAACGGCGGCCGTAACTATGACGGTCCTAAGGTAGCGAAATTCCTTGTCGGGTAAGTTCCGACCTGCATGAATGGCGTAACGACTTCCCCACTGTCTCCAACATTAACTCAGCGAAATTGAATTCTCCGTGAAGATGCGGAGTGCCCGTGGTTAGACGGAAAGACCCCGTGAACCTTTACTGTAGTTTTGTATTGATTCCAGGAGTTTGTTGTTCAGGATAGGTGGGAGACTGTGATCTCAGAGTGTAAGCTTTGAGGGAGTCGTCCTTGAGATACCACCCTGCAAGCTTTTGGTGTCTAACTGTGCTTTTTGAATCAAAAGCCAAGACAGTGCATGATAGGCAGTTTGACTGGGATGGTCGCCTCCTAAAGAGTAACGGAGGCGTACGAAGGTAAGCTCAAGTTGGTCGGAAATCAACTGTAAGAGTGTAATGGCATAAGCTTGCCTGACTGCGAGATTGACAAATCGAGCAGAGACGAAAGTCGGTCATAGTGATCTGGTGATCCCGCATGGAAGGGTCATCACTCAACGGATAAAAGGTACTCCGGGGATAACAGGCTGATGAACTCTAAGAGTCCATATCGCCGAGTTCGTTTGGCACCTCGATGTCGACTCATCACATCCTGGGGCGGTAGAATGTCCCAAGGGTTCGGCTGTTCGCCGATTAAAGTGGTACGTGAGTTGGGTTCAGAACGTCGTGAGACAGTTCGGTCCCTATCTGCCATGGGTGTAAGGAAAATTGAGAGAATCTGACTTTAGTACGAGAGGACCGAGTTGGACGTATCTCTTGTGTACCAGTTGTTTTGCCAAGAGCAGCGCTGGGTAGCTATATACGGAAGGGATAACCGCTGAAAGCATCTAAGTGGGAAACCCGTCTCAAAAATAATTTTCCCTATAGCACCGTAGAAGACTACTACGTTGATAGGCTGAATGTGTAAGTAGAGTAATCTATTTAGCTAATCAGTACTAATGTGTAATTGATTTTGTTGCTGTTGCTATTATGGCGTATGCAGTGGTAAAATTACTTCTTATTAATTTTGCTTTTTTATATTGCTATCTCTTTGATGTATAAGCTTTTGTTGTTATTTGATATCAATAAAGCTTATGCTGTAGACTAAGGTACTTATTGCAAGCCTGATGATTATAGAGAGGATGAAACACCTGATCCCATTCCGAACTCAGAAGTGAAAAGCCTTTTCGCCGATTGTATTGCGTCTTAAGACGTGTGAGAGTAGGTCGTTGTCAGGCTCGCAATGAGTATTTGTGATTGTCCTCTTTGATAAAATCCTGTGCTGAGGAAATAATTTCTACCGTAGCAAGGCAGTCGTCTACTTTTGGAATATTGCAATTTACTCTAATTTTATTGAATTGTATCGTCTTCTGCTCTTCGGTCAGTTTTGGTACTTGAATTGTAGCCATGAGGCTATCCATCATTCTGCTCATTTTAGCTAAGCAGCGCACCTTGTGATACTGTGGCGTCACATCTTCTTTAAAAGACATAGCAGCTGCTTCTACTTCAAGTCCCCACGTTTTTCTTGTTTTTTGTTGCATATCAGAAAATAAATATTCAATCATTATTAAATATAGCAACTTTATCTAATATTAACAATACGATCATCTTAGCATGAGAATATATTTATTATATTAAATATTATTAAATATTGGCATTACTATTTCTTAAAAAGAATTATTATATAGTGGCGCAATATAATGTCTTTGTATAGAAAGAATGCTATATACTCGAAAAACAGAAAATTGAATTAGACTTTATTTTATAAGCTTTGTAAGCTTCAAAGTATGGTGCATGCTTGCGCCTTTATAAGTTGGCGGATATAGCTCAGTTGGTTAGAGCGTCGGTTTGTGGTACCGAAGGTCGCGGATTCGAGTTCCGTTATTCGCCCCACTACTTTGAGTACTTGCGATTGTTCTTTTGTGGAAATCCTGCGCTGAGGAAATGATATATATTGTAAGATTTGAAGCTAAGTGTCTTCCATTATACGAAATACTGTTCGAGTAACTGACTTTTTTCGATTGCTTAAAGTGTCCGGATAGCTAGTACCGATTAGCTGTACCTACTGTTATATTAACAACTATCTCACTACTGAAATGTGATGAGTGACTTTTTACCATGTGGTAAAGCACTTTTAAGAGAAATAATGTAGTAGGTACCGCATGCTATTATTGCAGATTATATATAGTGCAGTGCTTCAAAGTACATGCGTTTAATCTATATACGAGTCAGCCGTTTACTGTGACTGATTCTGTAATATTCTTTGCTTATTTTTATAAGCTATCATCTTCGTATTGCTGTACTATCTGACTGTCATTTTGATATGTATTGAAGTAGCAGATTTTATTAATATCCACACTATCCTCGTATTGCTGTACTACCTGACTGTCATTTTGATATGTATTGAAGTAGCAGATTTTATTAATATCCACACCATCCTCGTATTGCTGTACTACCTGACTGTCATCTTGATGCGCGTTGAAGTTATAGGGTGTATTAATATTAATATCGTCAAATTCCTCATCTGATGATGTCTGATGTTGTATTTGCTGCTGTGTCTGATGTTGTATTTGCTGCTGTGTCTGATGTTGTACTACTGCGTTTGATGATGTGTGATGTTGCTCATCCAATGCATAAAGCCAACGGCCCTGATATTCAAATGGACAATCTCTCTCTCCATCGTACAGAGCCCTTCGAAATGGCTGTACATCCCATATTAACCTTTCCTCCATGTTTGTATTTTTCTTGTCTAAGTCCTCAGCGAATGTTCGGAAGAAGACATAAGCACAGCAGATATAAGAACGATTTATTGCAATTTGTTCAGCTGTGTTCGCACCTCCAACGGTCACAGGAAGTGTTATTACGTCTAGAGCTAATTGATACAGTGATTGGGCGATATTATTTGGCCCATCTAGGCCGTGCAAATATATAATATCAGAATAATCGCCCACGCGCGTAGGCATAATATAACGATATGTTGTTGGTGATACGTGGATTGCATTATCTCTTAGAACATTACGCAAATATTCGAATGATGGTGCACAATTCATCATAGAATTTATCAATGGTCTTGCTATTGCAGATTCTATGCTGTTACATGTATGATGCGCGTAATGCTTGTCTATTACACTATTAGAAATTGCTGTTTTATTTAACATATATATTTTTTATTGAAAAATTTGAATCATTAAAAATGATTACAATATCTATCGTTATAGTATTTTTTTTAAATATGCAATTACGTCAAATGTTCTCTAAAGTGATATATGTTAAGTTGCAATATACCCTCCGTAACGATGCATTTTTTTTTGTTTTTACATGTTAAATGCATTATGAGTGTAGTTTTTCCTAGTACCGATAGCATTTTGTATTTGATACTTTAGTAGCAACTCATTCATCTTATCATTTCTATCCGTCCATCCGTTCCATTTCATTTCTTCATATGGCATAACGATTTCTATATCGCTGCTTAATGTCGTAAGTTTTTTGAATAACGCAATCTGCTCTTTATTGCCATTGATCTGCGAAGCGATTTTGCTGTTAGAAAGCATATGAGTATTTTGACATATATCGTTTACCGAATCGAACTTACTTAATAGTGTAGTAGCGTGTTTCTTTCCAATACCTGGTACTCCTCGAATGTTATCTGCACTATCTCCAAGCAGTGCTAAGAAGCACGGCACTTGATGAGGTTTTACTCCTAGTTTTGCAATTACTTCTTGTTCATCGATTATTTGCCGTTTATAAGGATCCCACATGATAGTATTTCTATTATTTTGTACTGCTATGAGTTGCATTAAATCCTTATCTTGAGAGATGATTGAGATGTTAATTGGAGTACTGCTATCTTTGTCATAAAATTTCGTTACTACGGAGGCAATGATATCATCTGCTTCGACTTTTGGATGCTTTATGACTGGAATTTGCATGCATTCTAGTACTTCCTCAAGTATCGGAAATTGTGAAATGAATTCTTGCGGTAATGGTTTTCTATTTGCTTTATATTCTTGATATATGTGGTGTCTGAATGTCTCACCTTTTGTTTGATAATCCAGTGCAATACATACGTATATTTCGCTGTTTTTATGCATTGCAAGAAGTTCACCATTACATTCTAATAACCTGAACATGGTGTTAATGAAGCCTATAACTCCTCCTATATGTATACCGTTTATAGCTGGATCTTTATGATGAGCGAAGAGCGATTTAAAGAAGATTGCATAACAATCCACGATTATGAGATGCTTACTCATTAACTATTCTTGGAAAAACTTGATAAAACTGTTTATCAATACGTAGTTGATCAAACATAAATGCGGCAGATGCCATATCAAACGTTATATTTGATATCTTTTGAAGGTAAAAAATAGATAGCAGTCTTGCCGCGCCGTGCGGTATAAACGGCTGCAGTAGAATGCCAATCACTCTTACTAGTTCTAGAGTGTGAAATAAAATGAAATGTAGTTCTGCTTGTTTGTCTTTTTTATGCCATGGCTGTTTTTCATTAAAATATTTATTGGCTATTTCTGATATTTTCATGATGATATCAATTGCCTCGTGAAATTTGAGTGCTTCCATGTATTTTACATATGATGAGACTAAACCATACGTTTGTTGCAGCATATTGTCGTCGTAATCTGAAGGTCTCTGACAAGTATTATCCATATACTTTTGTACAAACATCACGCTTCTTTGTGCTAAGTTACCAATGTTATTGACTAATTCAGCATTAACCAGTTTTTGTAAGTTAGCATCACTATAACTTGCGTCATGTCCGATTCTAGTTTCTCTTATGAGGAAGTATCTAACGTAGTCCGATGTATATTTATCTATTAAGTTCTGTGGCGCTATTACGTTGTTTAAGGATTTTGACATTTTCTGTCCATCGTTGAGCCACCATCCATGTACTAATATTTTGAGAGGTAAGTCTTGAATATTCAGCGCTATGAGTAGTGCCGGCCAATATACAGTATGAAATATAAGTATATCTTTACCAATAACCTGTACATCACATGGCCAGTATTTAGACTCAAAATTCTGTGAAAGAGTGGAAGCATAGTTCATAAGAGCATCAATCCATACATATATAGTTTGTTCTGTAGCATTTGGTACAGGTATTCCCCACTTAGTATTATTTCGAGATATACACAAATCTTTCAATCCTCTTTCGATGAAGCTTACGACTTCATTAAGCTTTAGTTTTGGCTGTATGACGATTCTCTCATCGCGATAGATTTTTAATAGTTCTTCTTGTAATGCTGATAGCTTGAAGAAATAGCATTCTTCAGAGCAAAATACTACATCTGCACCAGTTGGCGCTTTACCATTTACTATCTCTTCTTCAGAGTAAAAAGCCTCATCTCGTTCTGCATACCAGCCTGAGTACTCTCCTTTGTATATCCATCCTCTTTCATATAAGATATTCCATACGGATACTACGAAATCCTTATGTCTCATTTCTGTTGTTCTGATAAAAGCATCGTAAGTAATGTCAGCAGCTTTATATAAAGCGGAAAATTTATCTGCTATCTCATCTACTCTACTTTGCGGATGTACTTTGAGTTTTCTTGCCGTTAATTCTACTTTTTGTCCGTGCTCATCCATACCAGTTGCAAAGCACACATCTCGTTTCTGTAATCTATTATATTTCGCGATTACGTCAGCTATTACCGTAGTATACAAATGTCCGAGGTGTGGCTCACCATTGGCATAATATATAGGAGTGGTTACGTAGAATTTGCTATTGTACTCAAAAGACATAATCGTATATCATCGATATTATCAGTATTTCTATCACACTGTTAGTGAAGAAACAAAATATCTTTGCAGAATTTCCTACTATAGAAATAGGAGAGATTGTATTACGTGAATTGTCCACATCCGATTATAAACGCTACTACGAAATATATACAGATCCGAGAGTAGCGATGAAACTTTCTGATGAAGATATGCCCAAAAGTGAGAGAGATGCAATGCTTAGTGTGATATATTGGCGAGATCTATTTCATAGATCGCTTTCTGTTTTTTGGGGGATTACTATAAAGGAGACGGATTTTTTAATAGGCACGATAGGCTTTTTTGATTACAATGTTTATAGTAGAAAAGCTGAAATTTGCTATGATCTTGATCCAAATTATTGGAGGCGTGGTATTATGAAACGCGCCATTATAGAAGTGCTGAATTTTGGTTTTAATGTAATGGATTTATATAGAATATCAGCAAAGACGCTACATGATAATCAACCGTCATTGAATCTATTGCATGATGTTGGTTTTCAAGAAGAAGGAGTGATGCGCGGCTATCGACTTATAAGAGGTGGATTTCCGGATATTAAAATGCTTTCATTATTACCTCATGAATTTCGACATAGAAGAAGATGAGAAAAATTATAGCTATCCAAGGAGATCCTTTAGAAACATTGAAGATTAGAACAGATACAAGTCTATTCTTAGCAGATGGTCTATACAAGAACGGGTATGAGATCTTTTGGTACACAGTAGATACTATGCGTCTATCAAGTTTGAATGGCAAAAAAAGTTTGTGCGCAAGAGGGTATTTTATAAAGTTAGAATATGTTTTATACAGCGGAACTCAGTGGAGTAGAGTGAGTGATTTACAAGAACTTCATCTTGATGAAGTAAAGTGCATATTGTTAAGGCAAGATCCTCCTTTTAATATGTTATACATTACCTCTACATTTTTATTGGAACATGTTGATGTGCCGATAATAAATTCTCCAAGAGGTGTGAGGAATAATTCAGAGAAGATCTTTCCATTCAGTATAGCAGTGGGGTATTTACCAAATACCATTATTACACGAGAAGTAGGAGAGATATTGAGTTTTCTGAAAAAGCACTTAGATGTAGTGCTAAAACCATTATATGAATATTCAGGGCATGGTGCGATACGAATGTCATATGGAAAAAGCGAATCACATACTACAAATCAAGTAGTATATAAAGATGACGAAGAGGCAGCAAATGGCATACGTAAATATATTGATGGATTTGCAGAGCATGTTGTAGTTCAAGCGTTTATCAGTGCTATTTTAAGCGGAGACAAACGCGTGTTCGTAATAGATGGAGAAATAGTTGGCGCATTTAGCAGAATACCTTCTAGTGGTAATTTTCTTGCGAATATATATCAAGGTGCAAGTATTGCTGCCGTGAAGCTGACTGATAGCGAAATTGCGATGTGTGATAAGATCGCGCGGAAGTTAAAAGAAGATGGCATTTTTATCGCGGGGATTGATCTGATAGGAGATTATATTACGGAGATTAATGTCACTTCTCCTACAGGATTTGTATTGCTTGAAGAAATGTATCGCGAAAATGCGAAGAACGATACAGCACTGCCGATACAAGAAAGATTGGTAAAGCTTGTAAGTAGTATTATTGATACAAAAAAATAGGTTTTGTATGCTCTTATATATAACGTAAATTTCATACTCCGGTGTCAATAAAAGTGTATATAAATGACCAATTATATGAATTCGAGGAATGCGTTACTATTATGCAGGCATGCGAGATGATTGGTATGACAATACCTAGATTTTGCTACCATAAACGACTTAGTATTGCTGGAAATTGCAGAATGTGCCTTGTTCAAATCGGAGAAAATCCAAAGCTTGTAGCAAGTTGCGTGCAAGTTATAAGCGATGGTATGCATATATACACTAATACAGCACTTGTGAATCAGGCAAGATCAGGTATTTTAGAATTTCTCTTGATTAACCATCCGTTAGATTGTCCAATATGCGACAAGGGTGGAGAATGTGATTTGCAAGATCAGGCATTTAAGTATGGTAAATGTCATTCAAGGTATAAAGAGGAAAAAAGAACGATACAGCATAAAGATTTCGGCTCTTTTATAGAGACTCACATGACAAGATGTATACATTGTATGAGATGTGTGAGATTTTTAGATGAAGTAGCTGGTACGAGTGAGCTTGTAGCACTTGGTAAGGGAGAAGACATGCATATTGATACATACAAAATTTCTGATGCCGTATGTAAAGGTATTACGTCAGAGCTTTCTGGTAATATTATAGACTTATGTCCTGTAGGCGCTTTAAATTCTGCACTTTATGCATATACTGCAAGAGCATGGGAACTTACTAAGATACCTTCTATTGATCTGTCTGATGCGGTATGTTCAAACACCATGCTTCATGTCAGAGGACATCAAGTAATGCGAGTATTACCGCGCGAGTGCGAGTATATTAACGAAGAGTGGATCTCAGATAAAGCAAGATTTAATTATGATGGTTTGAAATATCAAAGATTGGTAGAGCCAGTATGGTTTAATAAAGTTATGAAGCGTCATGAATCTATTTCATGGGATGAAGCATATGATAAATTATGTACAGTACTGAGTCATGCAGCTGTAGTTTCAGCTTTAGTAGGTCATTATTCTGATATAGAGAGTATTTTTGCTATAAAGGAGTTATGTAGTCATAAAAAAAATTGGTTTTTTGATTGTAGAGAGGAAGGAAGTATCATTGAATCATCATTTGGACGCGGAAGTTACGTCTTTAATACGACGATTCAAAGTATAGAAAGCAGCGATGAGTGTTTATTAATTGGTACAAATCCAAGACTTGAGGCAGCGATTTTAAATGCAAGACTTAGAAAAGCAGTAATTCATGGAAAACTTAAAATATCAGTTTTAGGTAACAGATTTGCAGCAAATTATCCGTATACATATTTAGGATGTGAAAGTGCCTTGTTGAAGGCGATATACGAAGGTAAGCATGAGTATGCAAGGCGATTGTTGCACGCTAAAAATCCTATGCTAGTACTTGGTACAAACATATTAAAGCATCAATATGATGGCCATGCAGTCTTATACTACTCTTATAAAATTGCTCAAAAATACGGTCTTATAAAAGACGATTGGAATGGCTTTAATGTATTGAATACGAAGCCTTCGAGAGTTGGAGCGTTAGATTTAGACTTTACGACAAATTTCGGAGAAAGCTTTTCAGATATTGGTGAAATAGAAAGTACTGTAGACGTAATGTTACGAAAATCTAATGTACTGTTGCTGTTTGGCGCTGATGATGTGAATATTGAAGCAATTGCAGACGACGTATTTGTAGTATATATCGGACATCATGCAGATAAAGCTATTCGTAGAGCAGATTTAGTACTACCTTCTCCTGCATATTCGGAAAAAAAAGCGATGTATGTCAATCTTGAGGGACGTTTGCAATCTACTTACCAAGCTGTACCTCCGCTTGGAGTGTCTAAACAAGAATGGATGATAGTAACTGAAATTGCTGAAAGATTAAAAATTGAGTTAAATTTCCACTCATTGGAAGATGTGCGAGCTAAAATAGCTATGAAAAGCGATTTCTTGAAGCAAGAGAATATGCATCGTGTGTTAGAGAGGAAAGATGTTACTATTCCTCGTGTTGCCAGCTTAAAAAAAAGAGATCTCACGTATCCAGTAAGCAATTTTTATGCAGGAGATCAAATATCAAATAACTCTTTAGCTATGATAGCGCATTCTAATAGCTTGCAAGTGAAGTAAATACTTTACGAGAGACATTTATCAAGCATAATGGAAATTCCATACTTAGGGATGAATAGTATTTTTAAATGCATTGAATCAAGATATTCCGTGTACTGTGTTTCTGTTTCATCTTCAACCTTCAGTAATACGAAATAAGTATTAAAAATACTTGGTATATTTGTTGCGCAGTTATTGCACACTTGCAAGCACGGATTGAGTAAGGTAAAGCGTAGCTTATCTACTGTGATTACTTCATCAATATGTAGTGATTTGGTGACATGAGAGCCATAATTTACATCAAGTATTGTGAATTGTGCGGTATTGTGCGTGATAGTCTTTTTTTCTTGCACACTTTGTACTTTTGGTATTTTATTTACGATTTCACTTACTGTATCGGAGTTTACTGCTTCAGTATTTTCTACAAGCTTAGGAGTAATGTCATCGTACTGCTGTTCTTCTAATGCACTACCTTGGCGAAATATGGCCAGTAAAGCGATTATTAGCAAATATCTCATACTCTATAACGTAATGATATTCAGTAGCGAAGTGATTGTACTAGCGTGATTAAGGATTTCCAACTGCGGCGCGGTAATCCAGCTTTGCACGCCTAATCTGTATAAGGCATCCAAAAGGATTGTCTGATATCTTTGATCTAACCTCGATATTACATCGTCTAGTAACAGTATCACATTACTGAAAAATTGAGAATCTTCCATATTTAAGTTATGGATTAAATTTGCATACGTTAGTAGTACAACCATTGTGCATAATTTTTGCTCTCCGACAGAGCAATACTTAATGTCGAATCTCTCATCGCTTAAGAATACTATAAAGTCCTCTTTATGAGAACCGAAAGTGCTTTTTTTCAATAATACATCTTCTTTTCTTGCAGATTTATATTTTTCCTGTATGCGGGATATGAGTGTATCATCAAGAAATTTCATTATATCATCAGAGATCGAAAAAGTAGCATCATGCATGTGTTTTAGATCGCGATAATATTCTGAAAAGCTTTCACATTCATTGAATATTTGGCTTTTTAATTCGAGATGAATAAATGGAATTTCAGAGAAGAGCTTCTTAATATAATCGACCTCGGTGCTGCCACTCAATATCATGTTATACGAGTATTGCATTAGTCTGATAAAACGCCCTCTATTTAGGGTTATTTCTGCTGCTAATCTCGCTAATGAATTTTCTATTGCGTCAAGCCATAGTGGATCATGTGATGTTTTTAGAGTCTGTAATCTTGATTTTATATGGTGGTTATATTGCGATAACAGCGATGCATGCGAAGGGAAAATACCATGTATCATCCGATCGAAAAATGATCTGCGTTCGGAAGTCGCGCAAGCAAATATCATTTCGTTTTTAGGAGTTAAGTAAATAAAAGAGCATAGTCCTTTTAATTCGGATATGTTTTTAATCCTCTTACCATTTAGTGTGATAATTTTATTTATTTGTTCTTTTGTATATTCCATCTCTATCTCATTAGAAAGCGTGTTCTTGTTCTGAGATTCGAAGAAATACTTTACTTGCCAGGTGTCTGCTTTTATCTCATCTTCGATTTGTGAATGACCGAAATTTATCATAGGATTAAGTAGCATTTCGCTGTATGTAGCGCCGCGTAGATTGCGTCCTGCGCACAGTAAGGATATTGATTCTAAGATAGATGTTTTGCCAGAACCGTTTCTACCAAGTATGATATTACATGGTGAATTACCGATAATTTCGCGTAATTTGTGATTGCGGAAGTTGTGAAGTTTCACTTTACTCAACATCACACATTTATGTCGATTTACTTATTGATGTGGCAATGATACGGTGGCGGAGGAGGGATTCGAACCCCCGACACGCGGATTATGATCCCGCTGCTCTACCAACTGAGCTACTTCGCCTTGCGTTCTATAAGAATTTGTACTACTTTCGTGCATTATAATCAAGTCTGAAGCGAGTGCAGTACGAAAATATAAAATATCATATAATTCTAATACTTTTGACTATTATATGTATGATATTTACCGTGCTGTTCAAGCATATGATAAAAGAAGGAAAAGATGAAGTGCACGAGCTTATGCAGTTAGTGCAGGATGAAAAAGAGATAGTAGAGATACTTACTCTACAAGTTGAATATCTCAAAAGTCCAGGAAAGCTTATTGCGATGAAGGAAAAGAATTTTAGTACGTTACGGTACAACACTGATAATATTGTCGCATGGAAGGACTTCATCAACTCCGTAGATAGAGGAAGATAGCGGTGTGCCACAAAAACTTCGCTGGGGTGGATGGATTCGAACCACCGAGTGCCGGTATCAAAAACCGGTGCCTTGCCACTTGGCTACACCCCAATGTTCTAACCAAATATCATAAAAAAATAGTAAAGTAAATTAGAAAGAGCGTTATTTTTTTACGCCAAATGTTATGATAATCTCTCCAAAATGCGCATTTTAGCGGATCTTGCTCTCCTGTTTATCTTAATTTCTTTGTAAGTAGCTTTAATTACACTGCCGCGATTTAATACAGCAAAAGATTTATGAGTGATACTATCACGGTATTGTTGTACAGAATGCATTATTTCATCTTCTACTTCTTTTTGACTGCCAATTGCATTTAGTAAAAAAATATTTTGATTCAGATTACTGATTATTCTTTCTTCTAGAGAAAGATTTTGATCTCGAACGATGCTTCTAAAGATTGCTTTTACCACTATATCCTCCAGTCCATGAAAAGTAATTACTATGAAGCGTCCATTGACAGCAATATGTGAAGCTGCTGCAAGTATTACATGCATCAACTGATACAACTCTTGATTGATATGTATTCGGAGTGCTTGAAAAGTTAAAGTTGCTGGATCGATTTTGCAGTACTTTCCTTTATAACCGTAAACTTCGTGTACAATATTTTTTAAATCATGTGTTGTAGAGAGTTTTCTTCTGTACCGAAATATAGCTTGTGCAAGTGCCTTTGCTCGTGGTTCTTCGCCATAAATGCGTAGTATTTTTTCTAGTTCATCTATTGATAGAGTGTTTAATGCAGTGCTAGCGTTTTCATCATTTAATCCCATTGTCATAAGTAATGGTCCATTATTTTGAATCGAAAATCCGCGTTTATAGTTATCGATTTGCATAGATGAAAATCCTAGATCTACCATCATGCCATTAATACAAAGATTGGTATCGTTAAGTATTTTATTTAAATCGCTAAATCTTACATTAGAAAATTTCATTTCATGTTTAACGTCTTCATGTAATTTTTCGAAGTATTCGATTGAATTCTCATCTCTGTCAGAGCATAAAAATAATGCTTTTTTGTTATGATGTGACAATTCTTTGATCAAAGCTGCTGTATGTCCTCCTGCGCCAAAGGTTGCGTCGCAGAGTACACACTCTTCTTCCGTATTACTAATGCTACCGTTGGTACGTATCATATAAGTTAGCACTTCTTCAAGTAGTACTGGCGTATGCGTATAACAGTGCATGTTCTTCTAGATACCGTATGTAAAGTTTTATTGTATTATGCCATGCTTTAGTACTATCATTCTAGTTGTAATTTGCGATAAAAAATGCTGATCGTGAGAAGCAAGTATCATACATATACCTATGGTATCTCGTACTTGTTTTAGTACGGTTACAACGTCAGCAGTGCTATCCATATCCAATCCTGAGGTAGGTTCGTCGCACAGCAAAATATTAGGATCAAGCATTAAACTACGTGCAAGCGCGACTCTCTGTTTTTGTCCTCCTGAGAGAGTCTGTGGCAAGCTATCTGCTTTTTCCGCGATACCAAGCGCTTTTAGTAATGTATTAGCTTTTGTAATACAGCTTTCTTCAGTTTTTCCGTTTACTATTGGCGCATATGTAAGATTCTCCAGTACTGTTTTATGAGGAAACAGCTGAAAATCCTGAAAAACAAATCCGCTTGTGCCATTTTTATCAATTGTGCCGCTATCCCATTTCTCTAATCCTTGAATGCATCGTAATAGAGTTGATTTTCCACTGCCAGATGGTCCAGATAATCCTAAAATTTCATCAGCGTGTACCTCTAGATTGATATCTGTGAGTACTTTTATGCCGTTGAATATTTTAGAAAGGTCAGTAATTTTCACAGGTATGGTGTTATATTTTTCCTTCATTGCATAAAGTAAAATGTTTTCTCTGTTTATAAGGAGAAAAGACGTGAAATACTATAGCGAACATTTCGCAAGAACTCACATACATATGATTTATAGCTATAATTTGCTGAATTGGTATGGGGTAGAACTGTAATATGATATTTCATAATAAAGTACTGCTTTAACGTAAGTATTTACACTACTAGTAAAATGTGCCATCTTATGACGGTATTTTTCTTCTCTATTAAAATAGTATCGTGCAGTATAAAAGGATCATGTTAAAGCTATCCGGAGAAGCACTGAGAGGACAAGAAGATGCAAGTACTATTTGGGATTTTGCATCTATTTTGAGAATTTGCCAAGATTTGCAGAGAATATATGCCGAAGGTATTGGTATTTGTATCGTTGTAGGAGGTGGTAATATATGTAGAGGAACAACTCTTTCTAAAATAGGTATAGAGAGGGTAAGAAGTGATCAGATGGGAATGCTTGCTACTGTGATGAATTCGATAGCGATACAGTCTGTTTTTGATTCGTTAAATGTTGAGAGTAGATTGCAATCTGCATTATCAATTTCGCAGTGTGCGGAGCAGTATGTAATTAAAAGAGGATTACGACATCTTGAAAAAAAGAGAGTATTAATTTTTTCAGGAGGTACAGGAAATCCATTCTTTACTACGGACACAGGTGCAGTGTTAAGAGCTTTGGAAATGAAATGTGATGTGATGATAAAGGGTACAGGTGTAGATGGAATATACTGTTCTGATCCTCGGAAAAATCCTAATGCAGTGTTGTATAAAGAGTTAAATTATGATCAAGCTATTGAAGAAAAATTAGGTATTGCAGATTCTACTGCTATGACTATGGCTAGAGATGGAGGATTACCTCTATTAGTATGTAATATTCACAAACCTAAGATATTAAGTGAAATTGTATTTGGCCTATCAAAAGAGTATTCTGTTGTGAAGTGCGCTTAGTGCGCAGGTGAAGATATCTATATGCGGACAGTAGGTAGTGCAACGTGATATTTGGAAATTGTAAAATTTTCAAAAAACCTTTGCGAGGAGAAAGGGATTATACTTATATCATCAAAGTCTTTAGTACTGACATAACAAAAACGAATTGCACTCAAGCAATTGTTTCTACGAACAAAGACAAACCACTAACCGTGCTTTAGAGTGCTAAGAGAATGTGGAAATGAGAGAAGCGAGTGCAGCAAAAGATGTTCAGAAATATCAAGAACGGAGAAGAATATCTGAGGCAGACAGAAACAGGACCTTAGAAGAAGTTTGACACTAAGATATAAATGACTTGAAAAAAGCACCGAAGTAGAACGCCATAAAGCAAATTCTACTTCGATCAACCGTACTAACTTTTTAAACTAGTACTGATCTGCAAATTAGTCAGAAGACTGTGCAGAGGTAGCAGGTGCAGCAGTGTTGCTCTCATTAGTAGTAGAAGATGCTTGTTCGCTATCAGAAGGTGCAGTTTCTGATGCAGAAGACTGATGTTCTGTAGAGTCGTGTCCTTCTGTGCTGTGAGATTGTTCGGTAGAGGACTCGGTAGAGGATTCGGATTGCGCTGTTTTTTCTTCTTTCTTATTTTCAGAGCATCCAATCAGTGCAAACGGCACAAGAGCTGAAACTAAAAACAACAGGGAAATTTTATTTGAAAGAAATTTTTTCATAACTATTGTACACAATGTATATTGTTGAACATTTCATAACTGAAATATCAATACCACTTTGAATACGTGTGATCAATATATGTTTAAAGATTTTTATATCCCTCTTCGAATATTCTCATCTTACTCAATTGGTGAAAGCAATATAAGAATAGAAGATGTAGTGAAATTTTGTAAAACACATAAGATACCGGCGTTCTGTATTACAGATAGAAATGATTTATTTGGAATGCTTGAATGCTCATTGTTAGCGAAGAAAAATGGTATTCAGTATATTCCTGGACTAACATTGAAAGTGCGTCTTGATGAAGTGGTATCTGATGCCGCAGAAATAGAAATTGTTCTCATCGCTACTAATGAAAGAGGAGTAAAAAATCTCACGATTCTATCAAGTCTCTTATATATGAGAGTAGAAAAGGCGAATGATGAAACTGAATTTGCTTTAATGGCGATAGAAGATAAAGTGCCATGTAATTTATGTTTACGTCAAATTAGTGAATACTGTGAGGGTTTAATAGTACTTTGGGGGACAGCTGATAAAGATTTTTTATGCCGTTTAAACAGCACAAATGAAGAGTTGCAAGCAACAATCGGTAATATCATTACTCAATTAAAAGCTTCATTAAGTAGTGCAGAACTTTATATAGAGATTTCAAGAGTTGAAGATAACATATTTTATACAGCGGAAAGCGCTTTTATTGCGTTTTGTTCTCTGAATCACATACCGATAGTTGCAAGTTGTATTGCAACTCATATGAGTGTATCTGATGCGGAGGCATGTGATGTGATGATGTGCATAAGTAATGGTACTTATATTGCTACAAAAGATAGAAAAGCAGTGCAAAAAGGTGAATTTCTCAGAACATATGATGAATTTCAGAGTCTTTTTGCAGACTTACCGAAAGCAGTAGAAAATACAATAGCACTTGCGCGAAAGTGCTCGTTTATGCCGCAGTCATCTTCTCCAAGATTGCCTACTTTTGCTTCGCGTGCGCAAGAAGATCTGATACTGCGTCAGAGAACTTTAAAAGGCTTAGAGGAAAAAGTCGAAAAAATGACGGAAGAGACAAAGATGTTATACTTTGAAAGGTTGCAGCGTGAATTGGATGTAATATGCAGTATGGGATTTTCGGGGTATTTTCTTGTGGTATCAGACTTTATTCGTTGGAGTAGAGATAATGATATTGCGGTAGGTCCTGGACGTGGTTCAGCGGTAGGCTCAATCGTCGCTTGGGTTTTGAATATTACAGCATTAGATCCTATAAAATTTAATCTTCTTTTTGAAAGATTTCTTAATCCAGCTCGTATAAGTATGCCGGATATTGATGTAGATTTTTGTCAATTAGGACGTGATCGAGTAATAGAATACGTAAAAAAAAAGTACGGCTCTGATAGAGTTGCGCATATTATCACGTTTGGTAAGTTACAGCCAAGAGCTGTACTGCGAGATGTAGGGCGTGTTTTGCAGATACCTTATCGTGTTGTGGACAGAATATGTAAAATGATACCTAACAATCCTGCGCACCCTATAGATCTCGCTACTGCTGTAGCAATAGATAAAAGTCTACAAGAGATGAGTAAAACTGATGATGACGTAAGAAGATTAATAGAGATTGGATTAAAACTTGAGGGATTGCATAGACATATATCGATGCATAGTGCAGGCGTTGTGATATCTGATACTACTCTACTCGGTGATGTACCGTTATGTAAAACGCAGGATTCTGATTTGATACTAGTGCAATATAGTATGAAATATACAGAATTAGCTGGTTTGGTAAAGTTCGACTTTTTAGGCTTGAAAACGCTAACAGTGATTGCGCAAACATGCAATATCATAAAGCAGCACAGAGGTATTCAAATAGATATCAGTAATTTACCTCTTACAGATGTAAAGACATTTGAAATGCTGACAAAAGGTCTGACAGTAGGTGTGTTTCAGTTTGAAGGCGTTGGTATGAAAGAAGCGATAAAGGGACTGAAGCCAGATAGTATAGATGATTTGATTGCTTTGAGTTCATTATATAGACCAGGGCCGATGTCAAATATTCCATCGTATAATAGAAGAAAGCATGGATTAGAAGCAGTGGAGTATATACATCCTAGGATTGCTGACGTGTTGAAGGATACGTACGGTATCATAATATATCAGGAGCAGGTAATAGAAATAGCACGAGTGATCGCAAACTATTCTCTAGGAGAAGCAGATTTGCTGAGAAGAGCGATGGGAAAAAAGGATAAAAATGAAATGGCGAAACATCAAAGTACTTTTATAGAAAATGCTGTTAAAAATGGTATCGAAGAAAAAAGTGCAATAGAAATTTTCGATACTGTCAATAAGTTCGCGAGTTACGGCTTTAATAAATCTCATGCTGCTGCGTATTCTATCATCTCTTATCAAACTGCTTATCTTAAAGCGCATTATCCAATCGAGTTTCTGTGTATACTGATGAATCTCGATATCATGCAAACCAATAAGTTAGCTATTTATTGTAATGAAGCAAGATTGTTGCAAATTCAAATCAAACCTCCTTCCATTAATTTTTCTTATTCGGAATTTATGATAGAAGGTAATGAAATAAGGTATGGATTAGAAGCGATAAAAGGTGTTAGCAGTCAGTTGGTAAAAGAAATATGTGCAGAGAGGGAAAAAAATGGCACCTTTAAATCGATATTAGATTTTATATATAGAATCAAAAATAAAGAACTGAATAAGAGAAATATGGAGCAAATGATCAAAGCATGCGCATTTGCTGAATTATATCCGAATATTAAAGAACTATTGGAGAATGTGGAAAATCTCATAAAGGAGAGTGAGTATCACTCAGAAATGGCAATTGCTAACTTGAAGCAGAATAGTCTATTTAAAAAAAGCTTACCAAAGAAAAATTCAATTGATGAGCTAGAAAATTTTATCAAAACATCTTCTCTTAACGATAATGAACGTGCAATGTTCGAATATCAAGCGCTTGGATTTTATTTACTACACAATCCGCTTCAGATATGGAGATTGGATTTGCAACGATCTTTTGTAAGTCAGATATCGGAAATAGAAGAACTAGTATTTAAGATAGAAAATGAAGAGCAAAAAGATATCACAAAAAAAGTCGCAGGTATCATTACATCGTTGAAAGTACGTTCGTCTAGCAGTGGCAAAGGAGGGAAGTTCGCATTTATGCAGTTATGTGACGAAACTGGCTTTCTTGATGTATCGATTTTTAATGAAGCAATTTTAATAGCGCAGAAAGATCTGTTAGCCGAAGGGCAGATTATTGTTTGTAATGTGGAAATAAGAAAAGATAATTTTGGAGTAAGGATTACAGTAGAATCTGTAGAAAGAATAGATGCTTATGATAAAGTGAAGGACTATATTTTTCCTATCACTGATTTTCAAAGCATGAAAAGGTTATCATCTTTTTTAGATAGTAACCGAAAACACGATGGCGCATATGTAAGAATTGCTACGCATGATAACGAAAATAACGTCATCATAGTATGGAAATCGAAGTCAAAGTATGATCTGAATAATGAGAACTTAGAAGAGTTAAAAAATGAAGAGATAGTATATATTAGGTATGATGATGAAGCAAAACTATGTCAATATTTCTTTAAAAAGAATTAATTCTACAAAATAGATATATTCATCTTTTTGTGAAAGTATGGCGATATAGAGATTTCAGCTAAAATATTTAGATGTCTGAGTCGTATGATGAGTAGCAGTGTATTGCTATGAGATGCAAATACACGCTTACCTTCATATTCTTGAGAAGTATACAAGATATGGAAGAGCAAGGTTACACTGTTAATTTGTCAGTAATAAAATGATCACAAGAAACAGTGAAGATTATGAAATTTTTAGTAATGAATATAGAGTATCGATTAGCGTATCAATTACTAGATCTCATCGTGGATGCTGTTGTGATCGGATATATTCTCGATATCTGCTGCGAATCCACATTGTACCGGGATTTCATCTTGATTAGCGTCACCTTCCTGCTGAAGCACTCGTTGCTGAGGCACTTGTTCTTGCCGATATGACAATTCTCGTTGACACTCAGCTAATGTTTGTTGATATCTAAATAACTCTTGCTGACATTCGGGCAGTTGTTGTTGATATTGAGATACCATCTGTTGACATTCGAATGATTCACGTTGATATTCAGATACATCTTGCAGATGTGAAAGTAGCTCTTGCTGATATCCAGATAATGTTTGCTGATTTTCAGAAATCTCCCGCTGATAAGAAGGCTCTAACTGTTGAAGCATTGTCAACTGCTGCTGAGGTTCTACAGGAAGCAATTGTGTATCACTTTGGTGCACTTGCTGTTGCAGCATCTGAGTCATACTTTGCTTGCTACGAAACTCATGTATCGCCTCTAACATCTCTTCTGAAGGTCGTTGTTCTTCATCAGTGAAATTGCATATAGCTCTAAAGAAGACGTACATTGCAACAGCATACTGACGTACTGCAGATTCATCCTCATGAGAAGATACAGTATCTTGTATCTGATGTAATAGAGCAGTGTATTCATTAAAAAAAGCTAACTCTTCGCTATCATCTAGATCGTAAGAAGCACGAATATGGTCTATGTAATTAGGTAATTCCTGTAACATATAAGGTTGATAGAGAGTAGGAGATATCATGTTACAAGCACTTTTAAAGTGCGCACTGATAACGTGTGGATGATGAAATTCTGTTCTATGACACATAAAGGACATATAGGGCTTCACTATTCTAAGGTAAACATCGGAATATATAGCAAGTGTCTGTTGCAATGTTTGCTCTTGTAGCATCTGCATGTGTGAGTGAAAGTCTTGCGCCTGCTGCTGTAAGTTGCTTACTTGTTGCTGGTAGTAACTTATTTGTCTTTCAGTGAATTCTACTTGCTGTTGGTGGTGACTTATTTGCTTTTCAGTAAATTCTACTTGCTGTTGGTAGTAACTTATTTGCTGTTGCAAAAAAACTACTTGCTCTTGATAATAGTGTACTCGGCTTTGAGAAAAAGCTATATCGTCCTCAGAAAAAGATGCTAACTGTGAGACAATTTCTTGAGATTGAAGAGTCTTTCGCCATGGCTCTGCTACTTTTAGCTCAGTCATTTCATGTTGTTGAGTGTTCTGCGACGATTCCTTCATTTATGCGATATATAGTTGATATACTATAACAATATCTCACGAAAACACCTCTTGCAATATGCGACTTCGAACGTAAGCTGTAGAAAAGGTGCTTGTATATCAATTACTAGATCTCATCATGGATGCTGTTGTGATCGGATATATTCTCGATATCTGCTGCGAATCCACATTGTACCGGAATTTCGTCTTGATTAGCGTCACCTTCCTGTTGTTGAAGCGCTTGTTGCTGAAGTATTATCTCCTGTTCTTGCTGATATTCGGATAGTCGTTGTTGAAATTGAGATACTCTCTCCCGACGTTCGGACAATTCTTGTTGATATTCGGATAACCGCTGCTGATATTCAGATAGCTGCTGCTGATCCTCAGATAACTTTTGCTGTTTGCTAGAAACTTCCTGCTGATAAGAAGGCTCTAACTGTTGAAGCATTATCAACTGCTGCTGAGGTTCTATAGGAAGTAATTGTACATCATTTTGCTGTATTTGCTGTTGTAGTATCTGAGTCATATTTTGCTCACTGCGAAATCCACGTATCGTCTCCAACATCTCTTCTGGAAGTCGTTGTTCTTCATCAGTGAAATCGCATGCAGCTCTAAAGAAGACATACATTGCAACGGCATACTGACGTACTGCAGATTCATCTTCATAAGAAGATACGGTATCTTGTATCTGATGTAATAGAACAGTGTATTCATTAAAAAGAACTAACTCTTCGTTATCGTCTAGATCGTAAGAGGCACGAATACGGTCTACATAATCAGGTAATTCCTGTAACATATAAGGTTGATAAAGAGCAGGAGATATCACATTACAGGCACTTTCAAAGTACGAGTTGATAGCATATGCATTCTGATACTCTGCATCGCGTATAAAGAACATATAGAACTGCACTACTCTAAGGTAAACATCAGAATATGTAGTAAGCTGCTGTTGTAATGTTTGCTCTTGCAGCATCTGCATGTGCGAATGAAGATCTTGCATTTGTTGCTCTGCACTATCTATTTGTAGCTTATAATCTTTTACTACTCGCTGTTGAAGGCTAATCTGCTCCTGATAAAATTGTATCTGCTGTTGACAAAATTCTACCTGTTTTTGCTGAAAAATTGCTTGTTGTTGGCAGAATTTTATTTCCTTGTGGTACTTGCTTATCAAGTCCTGATTTTGTGATGACTGCTGCATCTGCATCTAAAAGTAACATGATTTATGATTACTATGTCCTATAAAAGCAGATTTTGCAATGCGTTTATTGGTGTTGTACGTACGATGCTTGCTGAGATTGCGCTTTGTTTATTCAATGGAAGAAAAATGTGTTATTCATTCGTCACAACATCTATCATGCATGCGTCTCCATAACTCAGCATTCTGTATTTACCATCAATAGCATGTTTATACATGTTGAAGATTTGTTCTTTTCCTGCTGCAGCGCACACCAGCACAAGAGGAGTACTCTTACTCATATGAAAATTGGTTATGATGGAGTTTACTGTTTTGAACTTATATCCAGGGGAAATGAAAATATCTGTTGTACCGATACTTGCAGTTGATATATTGCGCAATGCGATGTGCTCTAGAACTCTTATACTTGTTGTTCCAACTGCTACGATTCTTGAGTGATTTTCCTTTGCATTTCGTAGTATATCGATTGTCTCTTGAGTGACTTCGAATGTTTCTTCGTGCATTTTATGCTCGTTTAGTAGCGATGTATTAATCGGTAAGAAAGTGCCTAATCCTACGTGTAATGTGATATAGCATATTTTTACTCCTATTTTGGATATTTCTGCAAGTAGTGTGTCAGTGAAGTGTAAGCCTGCGGTAGGCGCAGCGATGGAGCCGTCGTATTTTGCATATACTGTTTGGTAGTTATCTTTATCTGTTTCTTGTTTTTCGATTATATTATGTGCGGAACGAGCTTTGAGTATGTATGGCGGCAGAGGAACGTTGCCGTATTCTCTCATGATGTCATGGAAGCTTTTACTACTATGTACTTTGAGAGTGACTATATTTTGTTGAATATCTTCTACGGAGAGTTCAAGAGTAGTATTTTTATTACTTATGCATTGCAGTATTGTATTTGGTCGACAATGTTTTCTCGGTGTTACAAGTGCGTTGCAATATAATATATCGTGATCGTGATAATGTTTTAGTATGTCGATTCTTACTCGTGTGTTGCTATCCTTAGTACTGCACTTAAGCATGCTAGGAATTACCTTTGTATCATTCAGTACCAATACATCATTTTTTTTGAGTAATTTTACTACATCTTTAAAAGATAAATCTTGCAATACTCCTGTTTTATTCATGTATAGTAGCTTCGAGCTATCCCTTGGTGTCACAGGGTATCGAGCTATGAGTTCTTGCGGTAAATGGAAGTAAAATTCTTCAGTTGCAATATTCATGAAATAACATGTACTCGTATCTATGCATGTTTATGACGCGCAACATGCAACTGTCATTTTTTACTATATCTAGTTAAAAACTTCAAAAGCATGCTGAATAAAATTACACCTCCTCCAACGCATAACGAGTAGACACTCAAAGATTGTCCTTTTGTGATAAATCTGTTCATAAACTCTACATGTCCATCTAGAGGAGCGCGTAAAAATTCGCACAGATATCGAAATATCGAGTAGAATACCAATGTTATGCCCGAGATCATGCCATGAAATGACAAAATTTTTGTATTTTTTGCGAGATTAGTTGTGATGAATAAGAGGACGATGCCTTCTAGAATTGCTTCATATATCTGACTTGGATGTCTAGGGAAACTGTCAACTTTTGCAAAGATAATACCTATAGGTAATTCTGTTACCGTACCGTATAACTCTCCGTTGATGAAGTTACTGATGCGTCCTAGCAGCAATCCGATTGGGCAGAATATCGCAATTGCATCTGATATACTGAAGGTTAATAGTAAGCTTGCTAAAAGTGATTTGCTACAACAGATATCTGAGATGAATTTATTATTTCTATGTCTTAGTATTACCTTGTAGTAGCGGTACTTTGAATTTGATAAGACATAAAGAGAGAAAAGTAATATCCCGATAAATCCGCCTATTAATCCTCCATGTAGCGATAGTCCACCATTTCTTGTGTTAAAGATGTGTAAGATGTCTTTTTGAAACCAGTGAGGCGCATAGAAAACAGTATAACCAAGTCTACTACCGAGTATTACGGAGAGTACGAGAAATATTAGTAATCTATCGCCGTATTTACCGTTTAGTATTGATATAGAGTGTTTATTGTTGAACGATGTTTGTTCTGCTTCAATTACTTCAAGATTGAGAAAATATCCCATCATCAAGGAGCATATTAAGAAACTGAAGCCGTAAAAAATACCGTACCAATATATATCAAAACCTAGTACGTGAAACGCTATCGGATCTAAATTATTGATCATGCATTGATATTTAAATTATATAATTTTATAATTAAATTTGAAATCACTTATAATAAAGTTCTATTTAATATTTTTTGTCAATCACCATGTCCTTTCACAAAATGTTATCTCGCTCTTTTTGGTACTCAATGGGGCAGAAGTCCATGTCATGTATAGAAGATACTGCGAGAAAATTGTTGTCATACATAGACAAAAAGCAGTTCAGTAAAAGAAGAACTTCTTTGAAAAGCAGAGCATCTAGTATTAAGAAAGTAAAACAATCTCAGAGACATTAAAGTAACTAAAGAGATTCACTGATAAAAGCAATAATTCATTATATTCTACGGTTACACGTATGATATTGCACGTGTATTTTGAAGATGGATATTTAAAATGAACTATTTACCTTTGCCTTGTGCTTTGATCTTTTCGAATTATGCTATTTGCAATCGTATTACCGTTGTTGATGCTATTACTGCTATGTTCCTCCTCATCATCATGTGTTTTGATACGTACTCGTAGTTTGAGATTTATATATCTATCTAAGCCTCCGTCGTTGATGATTAGTTCTTTTATTAAATGTTGAACACATGTGTCTTGTTGTACTTTTCTGATATTTCTTTTCATCACTTCTCTTATCCTCTTTAGAATTGAAAACTGTACTTTGAGATGAAACTGACGGAGGAGTGCATTAATTAATTTTTTCTTTATATCATGTAATTTCTGTTCTGAGAATTTTGCGTGACCTTGCGTGAGCAGTATCATGCTGAAATAATCACTAATTAACTTCATACAGTCTGACAGTGTATTACATGATGCAAGATCATGTTCTGTTATTTCAAATATTTCCGTTATAACTTGTATAATCTCAGTGTCCTCATGAATACCGTAATTTCCAAGTGTTTCGTTCGAGATGAGAGCATCCATAATGTTTACAATGTCCATAATTACCTCTACATCTTTCTCTTTCATGGAAATATCGAGTACGACATGCTGATTTTACAATATCATTCATAATGCGCTTATACAATAATATGACATGCAACAATGTAGAAAATTTGAAGCTAATGATAGAGCATGCTTCTCAAGTATTATCGCAGGAATGGAATGAGAATCCAAAATTGGATGCAATGATCTTATTGGCGTATGCAATAGGGATGTATGATTATACTGAAATGTTTATGTGCAAGTTTGATAAGATGAACTTGCCAGATGATTACGTTACTCAATTTGAATCTTACATCAATAGGAGAAAACTTGGAGAGCCGATAGCTTATATCCTCAATAGAAAATCGTTTTGGAAAAATGATTTTTATGTCAACTATGATGTGCTAATACCTAGACCAGAAACGGAATTTTTAGTGGAATATGTAGCGAAAAATGCAATCTTAATGCAGGAAAGAGGTATTATTTGCGATAGGTGCGATATATTAGAACTTGGTGTAGGTAGCGGTTGTGTATTGATATCGATATTAAATGAGTTACGTACCGTCGCGTTGCAAAAAGCAAGAGTTGTTTCACATGGAGTAGGAATTGATATAAGTGATGTAGCGTTAAGAGTGGCAAAACGTAATGCGGAAAATATTTTATCTTCTATGCAAGATATTACTTTTTTACGCGGTAATTGGTTTGACGCGAAAATGTTGCATCGTAAATTTGATTTTGTTATTTCCAATCCTCCTTATATCCCTTTTTCTGAATGGCATGTATTATCAAAAGAGGTGAAGGATTTTGAACCGCGCATTAGTCTTACAGATATGCAGGACGGCTTAGATGCTTATAGAGTAATATCTGCTAATGCAAAGCAGTTTCTCAAAGATAAAGGGCTAGTTGTTGTAGAAGTAGGTTATGATAAAGCAAATGCTGTGATATCGATTTTTCAAAATGCAGGCTTTAAGGTGAAAGACATTGTTATGGATCTATGCAATATAGAAAGAGTCGTTTCATTTACAAGCGTTGATAATTGACAATCTCGCTATATCGGTGTACTCTGAACTCGAAAGCAAAAGCTCCTTATAGTCGTGTAATATGTCAAGAAAAGTTTCAAAGCGAGTTACTGCCGCGAGTAAGATATTTGATGGAAAGTCATTTTCATTCAAGGAGGCAGTATCAGCGTTTTTAAGTGAATACAAGGATAAATTCTGTGCGAAGATTAATGAAACCGTGGAATGCAGCATACTACTCGGAGTTGATCCGAAGCATTCTGATCAAATGGTGCGTGGTGCGGTGATTCTCCCAAAAGGACTCGGTAAGCAGTTGAAAGTCATGGCGATCTTAAGCGATGAACGTAAGGCGGAAGCAATGGAAGCCGGTGCAACGATAGCAGGAGGGCAGTCTCTTATAGATGATATTACTGCTGATAAAGTCGATCTTGGTTCATTCGATGTGTGCGTAGGCGAGGAGAAAATGATGATGACAATAGCAAAAGTTGCGAAAAAATTAGGCTCGAGAGGCTTAATGCCAAATCTGAAATTAGGTACTGTTGTGCAAGATGTACCAAAACGTGTCAGAGAAGTGAAAGATGGAATGATTGAGTTTAAAGTTGAAAAAGGATCTTTGATCCATGCGCCAATAGGAAAGCTAAATTTTTCAGTTGAAGCTTTATCCGAGAATATGAAAGCATTATATGATGCTTTAATCGCAGCTAAGCCTGCGGCAAGTAAAGGTATATATATAAGAAAATGCCATATTTCCGTGACTTATGGCCCTTCTGCGCTTGTAGATGTGAAGTCATTAGCGGAGTTAGCTACAATCTAAAATAGAGAAAAATTCTGCAACTTATTGTTTTGCAGTTTTGCGCATTTCGTATGATTTAAAAGATGAACTCTGCACTACCTAAAGTTGCCATCGTAGGCAGATCAAATGTCGGCAAATCTACACTTTTTAATGCTTTATGTCGTAGAAAGCTTGCTATTGTTCATGATACGCTATTCGTAACACGTGACATCAGAAAGTATAAGGTAGTTTTAGATGCTTTGCAGTTCGTGCTACTAGATGCGCCAGGATACTATGTATCAGAAGCAGAAAATGAGAGGAGAGAATTGGATAAAACAATTATTGCTAAATGTTTAAAAGCGATAGATGAGGCAGATATTGTGTTATTTATGATAGATGGTACGAGTAGTACTAATGTCGTTGATGCGGAGATTGCAACGCTATTATATCGTATGAAAAAGCATGTCATAGTCGTTGTAAATAAGTCTGATATCGGCGGTATTCATAATGTAGATTTTTCTTATATACCGTACTTCGATATTGTTATTCCGATTTCAAGCTTGCATCGACACGGATTTGCGACGTTATCGCGCGTGCTGAGTGATGTAATGCAACGATGCGGTTTATCATGTGATGAAGTGGTATCGAGTGATGTAGCTCAAGTCCAAGATGCTGATGATATTCATTTATCTCGTCGATGCAAAATTGCTATCGTAGGTAGGCCAAATGTCGGCAAATCTACACTTTTCAATAATATATTGAAAACACAGCGCTCCATAACATCAGCTGTATCGCATACCACAAGAGATACCGTATCTGATGAGATGTCGGTGACGGTTAATGGAATCGACATATTGATGGAATTGAATGATACTGCAGGGATGAGAAGAAAGGCAAATATTGAGGAAAGCATAGAAAAAGCTTCTGTATTTCAAAGTATTGCGACGGTAAGAGAAGTAGATATTGTTGTAGTAGTTATAGAATCAGAGAAGTTATTTGAAGTTCAAGATCTGAGAATTATACAGCTTTGTGCAAAAGAAAAAAAAGGCTTGATTATAGTGGTAAATAAAATGGATTTGGTAAGTGACGCGAAAAGACTGCAAGAAGAAGTTCATTTCATAATGCGAGAAAAAGTGAATGTATTGGTTTTGCCTGTAGTACTATTTACTTCAGCTTTATATTCTAAAGGGATCAGAAAAGAGTTATTTGATTATGTATTAGCAGTTGCTGATGTGAGAAAGAGAAAATTTGCTACTAGTTTCCTTAATCGAAAATTGATGCCATTTTTATCTTGTATTACCTGGAGAATTGAAGGTAACAGAACTGGAAGAATAAAGTGTATTGCATATGAGAAAGATATCACATTCAAAGTTTTTGTTAATAAAAAACCTCCGTTGTATAAGGTGCAGGAGATAAGAAATGTAGTAGCTTCAAAACTTGAACTTACTGGCAATCCTGTGAGTATAGTACTCTCTGTAAATGAAAATCCGTATACAACTCACTTAAGGAAATATTAAGATATTATACAATATATCGTCTTGTTCTTTGATAAAAGTTTTTATTATATAAAATATAACTACGCTTTATTATAAAATTATTGCATATTTCATTCTTTTTATATAAAATTTATGTATCTTTGTAATGAGTAAAACATATTTTTTTAAAACAATGAATAATACAAAAAGTACCTTATCGAACGAATCTACACAGAAAAGTGATTTATTTCAAAGCGCGATAGAATTAGCTGAATCGACGGATAAACTAATCTCTCAATATCAAAATGCTATTCGAGGATTAGAAGATGATACATTGACGCATGAAGTAGTAGAGAAATTAAGTAACAGTAAAGAAGTATTCGAGCAAAAAGCAGAAAAA
This sequence comes from Candidatus Fokinia solitaria, assembly GCF_003072485.1. Classification (NCBI taxonomy): domain Bacteria; kingdom Pseudomonadati; phylum Pseudomonadota; class Alphaproteobacteria; order Rickettsiales; family Candidatus Midichloriaceae; genus Candidatus Fokinia; species Candidatus Fokinia solitaria. The sequence continues at coordinate 625,824 of NZ_CP025989.1, read as the reverse complement.
TTAAGTGAAAGAACGAAAAATGCAATAGAAAAAAGAAACAAATTAAGAGCAGAACTTAGAGAATCGCAAAGAGGAATGGAAAGAGCGATACTGAAAAATAGAAGACAAGCCTTTGAGATGCAGGAAGAGCAAAACGATATCGCTAATTCTGATGAAAATATAGCAAAAACGATGAATTCGCTAGAAGAAAGGAGAAGAGATTGGAGTAAAGGGGTAAAAACACGAGAAAGAACTGGCGATCTTAAAGAGCATTTATATATGAATGCAAAGACTGATCTAGGCAATGTAGATGAAGATCTTATCTTATTGCATGAAATAAACTCCATTCTGCATGATAAAAAAAGAATGAATGAAATACTTTCTCCTAAGCTATCTCAGCAAGAACTAGCACTAGCATCGGACGCTAGAGAAGAAGCGCGCAAAAATAGAGTAAAGAAAGAATTAACCGAAAAGCAGAAAGAACAATTGCAAAAGAATCGTGGTATACGTGCTGCTGCGTATAATGATGGTAAAGCTTTAGGTGAAAAAGTTGGTCTCTTACATATGTTAGAAGAAAATGCCAATGAAAAGATACGAAAAAACGGGGAGATTTTGAACGAGAAAGTAGATCAAAAAGCAAAAATACGCCAAGATGACGTAATAAAATCGCTTAATACAGCAGTGGATGAGCTAATTGGAAAAGAAACAAAATCAAGTGCATTAGGGAAAAATACCTTAATTAATGCTTTGAATAGTATTAAAGAAAAATTAAAACATTTTGTGAAAAAAGTTCATACCGTGCTGGATGATATAAGAAAAAATAGAGCGCATATTGTAAGAAAAAAGCTTTCAGAGATACGCAGAGGTTTAGAGGATATGGGAGAAATTATGTATAATACTTCTTCTACGCGAATCGAGCCTGTAGATCGTAAGCCATTTATAAGGAAGTAAAATAAAGTTAATAAACTGAAGATTATGCTATGGTAATATCGTTTTCTTGCTTATGAATGAGCAAGCTACGATATTATACAATGATTTGTAGAGCATGCAGCGCAATTATAAGATGGCGATATGTAAAAATGAAAGGTCATTATAATGCTATCTACCGAGAGTTTTTCTGCACTTTTGACGACAGATAAAGGTATCTCTGATAGTTATCGTAGCTAGGCTATTACACTTTTATTAATAAAGCAGTGATATACTTGATATTCTGTGAAGATAAAAAAACTTATACCTAAGCTATTGATAGAAATTAGTAGATGACAATGCAAAAAGTAAGTTTTGAAGATTTTATTGTATTTTATAAAGCTACCATAGATGCGAATTATAGTAGTGATTATGGTGTAATTGAGAAGATAAAAAACTACTTTTATCTTTATTCTGAGTAAATGCGCTATCCTCAAAAAGAGTATAGAGAAGGATGAAGATAATCAAAGAAGTACCGCTTTTCCGAAATGCGTGCAAATACCGTGATGTTCTCGAAACTCAAGATTATTTTTTGACATTATGCGCTATCAAATCACATAATCGCTTTTTACATTCTTCAACAAGCATCATCTCTTTTTCTTTTGTATATGGATTCTCTAAGCCTATTAAACCACTTTGCATTTCTTTTTCTCCTATAACAACAACATATGGTACTTTTCGTAGCATGCTTCGTCTGATCTTATATCCTACTGTTTCATCGCTAACATCAAGTATGATTCTTATCCCTCCATCAATTAATTGATTTGCTACTTCTTTAGCTGTATGAGAAAATTTTTCACTTACGCATATTACAGAAACGTGTACTGGCGCCATCCACAAAGGTAATTTACCAGCATAATGCTCGAGTAGTATTCCAATAAATCTCTCAAAAGAACCGAAAATTGCTCTATGCAATATAATAGGATGTTTCCTTTCTCCATTACTATCGACATATACTGCACCTAGTCTCATGCCAAGATTTAAATCTACTTGTAACGTACCTAGCTGCCATTCTCGCTTCATGCAGTCTTTTAGCACAAACTCTATCTTAGGTCCATAAAATGCTCCTTCTCCTTTATTTATTGAATACTCTACACCCATATTATCGAGTGCTTGAGATAGCGACTTTTCTGCTACATCCCAACTTTCATCGCTACCTACTCTTAAATTTGGCCGATCTGAGAGTTTGAACTGTAAATCATCAGTGTGAAATCCACAATCGCGATAAACTTGAAGCGCAAATTTACACACAGCTATAGCTTCATCTAATATATTATCGTTAGTACAAAATATATGCGCATCGTCTTGAGTAAATGCTCTAGTGCGCATTAAGCCAAGTAGAGAGCCATGACTCTCAAATCGATGTACTTTGCCGAATTCTGCTACTCTTTTTGGTAGTTCTCTATAGCTTACCACTCCTTCGAATTTATGTTTGAAGACCTCTATACATCCTGGACAACTCATTGGCTTGACGGCATATGACAGTTCGTCATCTACGCCATTTGCAATAAACATATTTTGACGAAATTTATCCCAGTGTCCCGATTTTTGCCATATTACACTACTCAATAATTCCGGTGTGCTAATTTCTTCATATCCGTGAGAAGTGTTCATACTTCTCATATACTGAAGTAATACTTGAAATATCTTCCAGCCGTCATGATGCCAAAACACCATACCAGGAGATTCTTCACATAAATGAAAAAGCTCCATTTCTTTTCCAATTTTTCTATGATCTCTTTTTTTCTGCTCATCTATTAAAGTGAGATACTCATTTAGTTTTTCAGCAGTATCCCATGCTGTACCATAGATTCTTTGTAACATCTTATTTTTGCTATCTCCCCTCCAATATGCGCCAGATACCGATAAAAGCTTGAAATGTCCAAGATGTGAAGTGTTATTTCCATGAGGGCCTCTACATAAATCTACAAATTCACCATGTCTATAAAGCGACAACTCTCCCTGAATATTCTTAATTATCTCTACTTTATAATCCTCTTTTAGATGTTGAAAGATTGAAATTGCATGATCCACGGTACTGCACTCTCTGATAAATGGCTGATTTTTCTTGATGATGCGATGCATTTCTTGTTCTATTTTATGCAGATCATCTATAGATATAGAAAATGGCAGATCTATGTCATAATAGAATCCATCAGATATTACGGGACCTATAGCGATTTTTGCATCTTCATATAGGATTTTCACAGCTTCAGCGAGAATATGTGCTGTGTCATGCCTGATAATATCAAGCCCCGCTTGTTGGTGTTTTTCTATCACGTCCACGATATCACCATCATGAACAATAGAGGTAAGATCTGACGGCATGCCGTTTATCAAGATAGCTATTACATCATTCTTTCTCTGTGGTAGATACTCTGAAAGAATAGATAATCCACTGCGAATACCTTCAGAGAGAGTAACAGATGCGCCACAAAACGTTATCATAATCCAGCTCTATTCATAACAAGAAGAAGACTATTGTAGATAGCGTATAAACTACATCTCATCAAAGTCTCTCTCATAAGCATTACTTGGAGCGGATACCATAGATAGTTTAGCAATTAACAGTGTATTCAACATGAAGGTGCATCCTAAAACCATCATTATTTTAGTTACTCCACTCATTTCCTGCTCTTTACCGCCGTAAGCACTCACACCTAACTCTCCGGAATTATCAGAATTGGAAATGAGTATAGTAATGAACAGCATTGCGATAACCAAAGCACACTGTGTTACTATGAAAATACTAATCACTCTGCAAAACAAAAAAAAATCACTTAATGAAGACCTCAACTCCCGCAGGTAGTTCAAGAGCTTTAAAAGCATCCATCAATCCTGTAATAGCTTCTGAAGTAACGTATATATCACACATCCTCTTATGACAACTTAATTCGAACTGCTCTCTAGATTTTTTATCTACATGAGGAGATCTATTAACTGTGAATATCTTCTTTCTTGTTGGTAGAGGTATTGGTCCTTTAACTGAAGCACCGCTGGACTGTGCAGAAGAAATTATCTGCATTGATGCTCTCTGTATTAACGTTTCATCAAAGGACTTTAATGCTATCCTAATTCTACGCAATGTCATTCCGAAGCCGTTTTTATTAATAGACGATTTACAGCCATACTTTATAGCATTTTGCGCAGTAATATCAAGTACAAGTTTTTATGACTTTAATGATCTGCATTCTTTACGGTACCTAAGTACACAAAAGACAGCATGGTGAATATATACGCCTGTAGTACAGCTACGAAAATCTCAAATCCGTTAAGGAGTATTACTCCTGAAAATGGTAGTATTTTCAGCGCAGTATCTGCAGATGCTACAACATTTACTGCAACTCCGGTGATAATATGACCTGCGATAACATTTGCAGCAAGTCTTAAAGCGAGAGTGATGGGACGCGTAAAATAAGTAAAAAACTCTATTAGAAAAAGCAGTGGTGCAAGCAGTAGTGGCACGTTTTTAGGTAAGAACAAACGACCGAATTTTAATCCGTTTCTAAACATTCCTACTGCAGTAGTTGAGATGAATAGAAAGACACTGATATATGAGTTAATCAAGAAATTACTTGTAACGGGAGAGATAGAATGAAATATACCGAGTGCGTTGCAAAAAAGTATGAATGTGAACAATGTGATTCCAATACTTATGAACTTTTTCGTATCTTCTTCACCTACGGTGCCTTTTGCTATCTCTTCCACAAATTCATACATGGCTTCGCACATTATTTGAGGATAGTTCGGTATGAATTTTCTCATTTTTCTCTTTTCCCATTCTTTTAGAGCGGCGCTACTCTTAAAATCATCCTTCGATACAGTCGTTTTCTTTGTCGGAAATACGTAAGTACCAAGTGCAATGATAATGAAAAAGACACTTATAAACATAGAAAGTGCAAGCGATGTAAAGTGTATTTCAAAACCACAAACTTGAAATGCATAAAGCGAAGTAGTTTTCAAAAAATCAAAAAGTTCCATTGTGATAATTCATAATAGTTACCGACTGCAAGTCGTTATTTACTTTTCCTCGTATAGCAATATTATCTACGAATAATTTTAACTAACATGTTATACGTATGAGATACGTAAGTAAATTAGCACTTATATCCTTTCAATGTTCTAGCTGCTTTCTGTTGATGCAAAGTACATCCTTTGCTACTTCTCAAGCATCTGATCCACTCATTATCGAGACAGCGATAAACAAAAGGTATTACGGTGGAGAAGAGAAAGTCAAGGAAGGAGCGGAAAGTTTGCTAGGGAAAACGGAAATAGAAGCCATGTTTGGTACAAAATTCTCCACGAACGATACAGTCAAAGGTACTATGACTACTGCGAAATATGAGCCACAGTACTACTACACGAATAATTCTTTTCCATCTTTCAAACAGGAAAGAGTAGAATTAAGCAATACATCGCAAGTATATGTCACTCTTGCAGGACGATATAACTTCATTGCCAAAAATCAAAATTTTAGGATTGTACTTGGACTTGGCGCTGAAGGAGCATTGCGATACAGTTCTCCAGAATCTGATTATTTGAGTTTTGCGTTATACGAGGCGCAATATGGATTAAACAGCAGACTGTCCATGTTATATCTTACGAAGAATCGTGAATATGCGTTTGGACCGTATGCGCAGTTTAGTGCAGGGATAGCAAGCACTTACCTCAAATTTCATGGTACTACAATGACTTCAAGATTTGAAGAAACTACCATATATGGCAAATTATACTCTGATGCAGAGTGTGAAAATGTTACAAATGCGGGAAATAGTGTAATACAAGCAAAAAGTATTAGTCCATCATACAATAGTCCTACGTCTAAAGGGCAAATTTCACCATACTGGAGTTATGCAGTAGGGATGCAAGCAAGATTTTCTAGTGGTTTGATACTCTCTCTTGGAGTACTTACCTTACACTTGGAAAATGCATTGCCTGTTGAGCAGTCAATGATTGCTTTTAAACAGTCTGTAGGGCGGGTAGAATTCGATCCATCGCTTTCTTACTATGGAATACAGCCTGATGGTACTTGCTCCTCTGTAGGAAACAGTTTTCAGATTACACAAAAAGGTCAGCTTTTTAATATCGATACCAGTAGAGCAGTAGTAGGTGTTAAAAACTTCACTCTTGAAAATGAAGAGCATCCTATGATCGTGTTCGGAATAGGTTATTCATTCTAAAACGGATAACCATATAGAAGCGAGATGTAAGCTGTGAAGGAGGATGGTAGTAGCATCAAAAAGATGTTTACTATCGCTTTCCTTCACGCTTTTACAATTTGCAGCAATTCATTCAGTATTTGCACGCACTTATTTGCTATAACGTGTAGTAGCGTATGTCTATCTAAGTGCTTATAGTTCAAATTCAAAATAGAAGTGTAGCTACTCAGTAGTTTGGAGATTTTGAAGTTCTGCATTTGCTGTATGTAATCCACTTCTGTTTTTGTATTGTGAAATAGCTTGCATGAGAACTGTATCAATATTTCATGAGTGAAAAATAATATTGATTTCTGCAATATCTTCTCTTCCTCAACGCTCTTTTCAACTTTTGTAGATCTAGTAAATTGTTGTAGTAAATGTAGTAGTGTCTTTGTTTTTTGTAAAAGAGTAGCACTATCATTTTCAGAGTATGTATCCATAGCGAATATGATATTCTTAGCCATAGTGCCTGCATATCCTATACTATGTTCTTTGCGTAAAAGAGACATAACATCATTCACAGAATTTAGATCTTTTTCGCACAGCTTGAATATCACTTCGATTTTCTCAAATGTACTAGCATCTACGGAGTTTTTTACCTCCTTTAGTGGTGCAGTAGCGAGTTTGAAAATGATGCATCGAGACAGTATCGTTTCTTGTACCATTGTACGTTTAGATACAGTCATCAATATTATGGCATCGCGTGGCACATCTTCCAGAGTTTTTAAAAGCGCATTTGCGGCGCTAATGCTCATCGTTGAAATATCGTGAAGAAGCAGTACCTTTTTCTTGCCATACTGTGTAAGAGACATAAAGTGTTCTGCTTGCTTGACATCTTCCATTGATATACTTTCGATCGCTTTAGGAGTGCACTGTTTATTGGAGTACGTACTACTAATGACCATTAAATCAGGATGATTTAAAAGATTGTTTAATTCATTCTCGTCAAAGAAGAATCCGAAATTATTCAGAAAGTGAGATATCATAAGCTCTAGCGTATGCTTCTCCTTTCCTTTGAGAATTTCAGATAAGATGAGAATAGATAGCTTAAGTCCAATGCTAAGACTGTAAAGATGCTCAACTTCTATTAATATTGTACCAGGCACCCGATCTATCATGAGTGCTTTGAAGAGATGTGACAGTGCACTCTTTGATATATTTGTACTATAATTTATAAAATTTAACACACTTATAAACTTTATATTATGCCTCTAGTAGATACTGATACACTATAAGCACGGAAGTCATGACATTTTGCATTTCAAGTGCTAGCATAACAGTGAAAAACGAACGCTGTTTAGTTAGAAGTTAAAAATGAACACGCATATTATATGTGACGAAGAAGAAATTATAGCAACAATAAAAAATAACGGTAGTACTTATGATAGCATTTATTTCTTTCAGTATAGTACAGAAGAAAGCAGAAATAATGAAGCTTTTGAGCGTATTTTGGCATCACAATATGTTATTATAAGTAATCCTCTAAATATTATTGAGTTTGAAAAGTTCATTAATAAATTAATGAATATTGACGTCCTTAATGAGATATTTATATATATTTCTAAAAATATATACGAAACGAAATCCAAAATTGCTGCATGCCTTCATAATCACATTCAACCTAAAATGTTTGGTGTTACAGGTACCGACGGAAAAACATCTACTTGTATCTTTTTAGCGCAGATCTTAGCTACAAAATTTTTAAAAGTAGGATACATAGGTTCTATAGGTGTAAAGATATTCGAATTTCATCCAGAGATATCAAAATTTACCATGCAAGACTTTTATGAGAATGATGTAAGCTCTCTCACAACACCAGATGCTTTTACTTTGCACAAGATACTCTATGATTTGAGTGCAAGCGGCATTCAATATGCAACGTTAGAAGTTTCAAGCCATGCAATTGCACAGTCGCGAGTAAATGAGGTAGTGTTTGAAGCAATAGGGCTAACAAATGTCACTTCAGATCATTTAGATTACCATCACACAGTTGAAGAGTACTTTGCTACTAAAGCAAGTTTTTTAAAAACCTTTGTAAAAAATACTGATAGATGTGTAGTATTTAGCAGAGATATAGAATGTTATCCTGAGATACTTCAGTTTCTTCGTGCTGATAAGAGTAGATATATCACTTATGGACAAAATGAAGAATCTGATATTACCATTGAAGAATTTCATATTGGAAAAGATGTCATATTTAACATAAAGAACGTAAAGTCACATAATCATGTAGTACATTTTACACATCACTTTTTACCGCTATTTCAAATACGAAACATAGCGTGTGCGTTCGGTATGCTGATAAGTGCATTTTTTAAGCATGATGAATTGATAGAATTGATTAATGTTGCGGCAAAAAATATTCAAAACATCATCGTGCCGTCCGGAAGATATGAAGTGATTTGCACGAAGCATGACACTAATTCTGTTGTAATAGTAGATTATGCACATACCGCAAACGCTATGCTAACTCTATTACTTGAAGTGAAGAATTTTATAATGTGCGATAGCAATTTTAATGAAAACTCTAAAGTTATTATAGTGTTTGGATGCGGAGGTGATAGAGATCGAATGAAAAGAAGTGTTATAGGACGAGTCTGTCACGAACATGCCGATATTTGTATCATTACAGACGATAATCCGCGCTCGGAGAAGCCTGATGATATCAGAAGAGAAATAATGACGAGTTGTGTGAATGGCATTTCCATAGCGGATAGACAAGAAGCAATAAAGTACGGATTTGAGTTATTAGGTAAAAACGATATACTTGTTATAGCTGGTCAAGGGTGTGACGAGTATAAAATAAATAATAAATTAGTTACAAGTGATGCAGAAGAAGTGCTAAAATGTAATAATATGTTAAGAGATAGTTAACTTATTTGTAATAGAATATGATGGAATTTCTTATAATCGCACTATAGATATAATGCTACTTCTTTTGATAAACAGTAATACTGTAATTAATATAGCTACTATTCTTCTTCTACTTCATGTAATGCGTGGCTGAATTGCACTGCAGTATAGTGCTTAACATTATTTTTAGGACTTTTTTCTGCTTTTTCTTGCTCTTCTATTGTGAGAGTGGCGAGAGGATTTGCCAGTAAACGTTCTAATCCAATCTCTTGGCCACTTTTACAACAATAACCATAACTTTTGTCATTTATTCTATCTAATGCCAAATTTATTTCTGCGATTAAAGAGTTACTTGCTGTAATGACGGTGCATGAATTTGATATTCTATTTTGTAAAAAATTATCAGAGCGTTGAGATAATGCATCTTCTTTCAATTTCAGTAGTACCTTTTTAAAAAAGGCGATCTGTATTTCATTCATGTAATCTTCACCCTTCAGCGAAGAAGCGTACTTCATAATCTCTGTATGTGATAACATGCTACTATAAACGCATAATTGTGTATGATTCAAAATTGTTCAGTTCTTTCTACAATAAAAAGAAGACTATTTCAAGGCAAATTAAAAAAAATATATGTAATATTTGCTACTAATAATCGTGCAAAAATGTTCTAAAAATCATATCACTATGATATCACGGTGATATTTTTTTCGTTATGCTGAAAGCAGATATATATAATTTTTTAACTTTATTTTTCGAAGGTATTGCGTCGATATGCAATGCATGAGTAAAAGATTACTTTTTAGAAGAGCGTGCGCTGCTTGTGACTAAGAGTTGAATTTTGAAAATGTTATATGAATATCTTTAATGAAAGATTTTTCATTACAAGAATATCAAATAACCTTGATACTTTGGTTATTGTAATTTTGAGAAGAACAGAGTGTGTTCTCTTATAGTAGTATTGTAGCGAAATTAGTACTATGGCGAAAAAACCGATAAAACAACTGTATCAGAAATGATTAACTGTAGCGCTACGTACTATAATGTTGGAAGAAGTAAGGAAATACGTAGTTTTGTACTATCACGACACAAGAATTTAAAAGATGAAATTTAGAGTAGTATTAAAAGTTAAATAGTTCATGTACTCTTTTTCCACTTTATTGAACAGCCTATACTTGCATTCTGAACGCCCGTAAAATTGCCGCTTTGCGCTACTTCCCACATTGCATTAAACAACTCTCTCTCTGCATCGTGTATATTATTTTTTTGAGAAGCATCTAAACGTCCTTTATAAACAAGCATTCTATCTGCATTGTATCCGAAGAAATCCGGAGTGCATACAGCGCCATACCTTTTCGCAACTTCTTGATCCTGATCGCGTAAATACGGAAAGCTTATACTGTGTTCATCTACGAACTTTTTCATCATATCAAACGAATCTTCAGGATATTCAATTTCATCATTTGAATTGATGCAAGCGAGGCCGATATCTATATCTGCCAAATCTCTATCAAGTACTACTAGTTTTTCTATGATGGACTTCACATATGGACAATGATTGCATATAAAAGCTATCACGAAGCCTTTTCTCAAAGCTATATCATTGAGTCCGTATATCTTCCCGTTAGTTGCTGGAAGCATGAAATCGTGCGCTATTTGAGAATTCAATATTGTAGAGGACGTAACTGCCATATTTTAAAAACAATCAATAGAATATTGGCAGGAGCGAGAGGTTTCGAACCCCCAACCTTCGGTTTTGGAGACCGACGCTCTACCTATTGAGCTACACTCCTCTTGCTGTACGACAAACACGCACAGCGCATGTATCAAATAACTATACATTATGACAAGAAAAAGCAATACATTCTATCTTATAAATTTATATGCGAAAAAAATAACGCAAAACTTCATATAAATAATGAGATCTATTAAGCGCTTATTATTCTATCTTTTGTATCTATGATTTTTGTGATACAAATGTCCGACCAAACGTTTAGTGCAGTTTCTATCATATCGAATATCGTGTAAAGCGGTAATATAACGCTGAGTAATGAGATATCGAGATTCATACTTGACAACAAACTGAAGCTTAGGAAAAAGCATCCCATTGGTATACCTGCATTTCCTATTGCTGCTACTGTAGCTATCATAGCCCAAAGCATCATTTCTGAAAAAGAAATGTGAATGCCGTTACTTTCCATGATAAATATTGTCGTGGTAAATATAAAAGCAGCACATCCGTTCATGTTAATGCTTGTACATAGTGGTAATATGAACTTACTGACAGCATTACTTATACCTAATTTATCTTCTGCTACTTGCATCGTAATAGGCAAAGTGCCGCTAGAGGATTTTGAAAAAAATGCGGTAGATAGAGCTAAAGTTGAATTTTTTAACGTTGTTAGTGGTGATATTCTATGAAATATTAATAACGCAGGTAATATCAGAAATCCCTGTACTAAGTTAGCGCCTACCACTACTCCTATGTATCTAGCTATTCCGTCATTGACATCGCTTACGTTAAATTTGACAACTGCCAATGTTGTAAAGGCGAATACTCCTATAGGTAAGATATTTATGAGCCATCTCGTAATAATCATGAATACGTCTTTTATATCATTAATGACGTTCTTTATAGTGCTGCTTCCGTTACTTCTCTCAAAGATTTTGATGCCGAAACCAAATGCGAGCGCAATGATTAATGCACCAACAACGTTATATTCTATAAATGGTGCGTATATGTGCGAAGGAAAACTATTTATAATATGCTGTGAATATGTAGTACTACTCCCTATATTGATACTTTCTGTAGTTATTTCATTATGATGTTGCGGCTTCATAATAATGGTATACAGTGTCAATGCTACAAGTGCGGAGAGTAATGTCGTAATGACAGAGTATGATACTACGCGAATTGTGAGTCTTTTTGCTGTTGTGCTGTCTATGTTGGTAATAGTTGAGATTAGTACAGTACAAATCACGGGTATGCTGAGACACTTGAAGATTCGCATGAATATTTCAGCGACTACTTCCGAGATCGTAAGTGCATAATCAATACGAGTAATGCCAGCTAGTATTCCAAGCAGTAAAGCGGCTAAAAACAAAAGCGCACTGCTGTTTTTAATTTTTTTACAGCATGCCATGTTAAAGCGGATATTCGTTATCTGTATCGTTGCTATAATTTTGAAGATATTTATCCTGCAGGTCAGATTTTTTTACGGTAGTTGAGCCATCATCTGATTTTATCTCGAGTATTTTTACCTTCATAGCGCTTAACAAGTTATCACAGTGTGCTTTTAATTCACGTACCATGCGTGCTTTCTCGAAAGCTTCTCCAAGTTTATCGGTACTTTCTTGTGATATTTCCTCTATTTTCTTATATGCTTTTTCGAAAGAGAACGCCTTCGTTTCGGAAGTTATATCGACTTGTTGAGCATTTTGGAGTGTTTCTACGATTTTTTTTGCGCTTTCGAAAAGAATGTAACATTCATTACATAACTTTGTTCCTTTCTCATAAAGTTCTATGATACGAGAGAGAGGAGTACCTTCTTTGTCCAATTCTTTAGTAAGATCGGATAGTTCTTGAAGATTATTTTGAAACTTCAAGAGAGTGTCTTTCTCATTCATTTCTTAGTATCCTTACATGTGAATATGCGCATTTATTCTTTTCTTGGATATTATCTGCTTTGAGTAATTAAGATAAGTGCCAAGTAAAACGCATGTTCCAATCATAGCTGAACCGCCATAACTAATCAAAGGTAATGTCATACCTTTACTAGGTAATATTGAAAGTGTAACAGATATATTAAATATTGATTGAAATGCGATATATCCGATGCATCCTATAATGACTAGCATGCAAAATTTATCTGTAGAGCGTATTGCTTTTATCATACCTCTTGTTACTACGATTGCGTAAAGCATTACGACTACACAACATAAGATTGCACCGAATTCCTCAGCCGCTACTGCAAATATATAATCAGTATGAGAATCCGGTAGTTGATATTTGATTTTTCCTTCTCCAAGCCCTGAGCCGAACCAGCTACCTTTTATATATGACAGCATCGATTTTGTAGATTGATATCCAAGCGATAACTGATCTGTATTAGGACGTAAAAATAATGCTACTCTTTTTCTTACATGAGGAAGAGTGATGTACGCCAAAGGCAGTATGGATGATGTAAGTAGTATATATCTCGTTAAGGAGGAAAAAGATAAATTAGAACATAGCAGCTGCATGAAAAATACTGCAGTAAACGTCATTGCCATACCAAAATCCGGTTGCACCACTATCAATAGTGCTATTACTGCATGAAATAGAAAGACGTAATGAGCATTGTCTACAAAGTCATCCTTTGACATAAGACGTGCTATCACAATAACGTAAAACGGCTTCAAAAGTTCTGTCGGTTGTATGGAAAAGCCTAAGATGTTAAGCCATCTTTTAGAGCCGTTCACAACTTCACCGAAAACGAGCACTGCAAGTAATAACGCTACTCCTATTATAAAGCACACATAAGCTACTTTTGTATAAAATGTCCTGTTTGCGAATGCAGTTGCAAAGAGTACCACAAAGCCTATGAGTGTGAAGACAAGCTGTCTATGAAAGAAGTGAAACGGTTCAGAGATGCTTAATCTCTGTGTACTTGCTGGACTTGCAGTGCTGAGAAGCAATAATCCTATTCCGCACAATATAAATGTCACTACTACCGTGAGATAATCCATAGATGGTAATTTCGTTGACAGTATGTCACTTTTGAGATGTCTATTACTCACGCTATTGTGCTCTTTACTCGACTTAAATACACTGACGAAGTATAGTAAGTTTTATATAATGAGAAGTAGAGTTTTTCAAGTAAAAAAGGATGTTTGGTCGCGCACTAAAGCTAGGAAGTATAACATTTCTTTCACGTATTATAGGTTATTTTAGAGATTATTGTTTAGGTACAGTAGTAGGAATAGGTTTTATAAGTGATGTATTTATATTAGCACTAAGATTGCCGTTTTTTTGGAGAAGTATATTAGGTGATGGTGCGTTTAATAATGCACTAATTCCGACTTTAAGCGATATCAGAAAAAGACGTATTGATGGAGAAGAGAGATTGTTAGGGCAGCTTCATTTTATATTAATATTCATTTCAATTGTTGTATTGTCGCTGCATGAGATACTGATGCCATCAATAATCAAGATTCTATCTCCTGGACTTTGTAATAACTCTAATGCCTGCGTAGCAACGGTTAGCACTGCAAGAATAGTTTTTATATATCTGTTCTTCATGTCTCTGGCTTGTTTTTACGGTGGTATTCTTAATTCTATGAAATTTTACCAATATTACCCCTTTACGCCAATAATATTAAATCTCGTACTTATAGCTGTTTTATATTTGATTATGCTATATGATCATGAGCTAAAGTCAGCATTACGATATCTTGCGTATACTGTAGTATTAGGGGGTTTTCTGGAATTCATTTGGATGCGGTATTGGCTTAAAAAGAAAGGTGTAAACTTATCTTACTCTATGCCTTTACATCAGTGTCTTAGTATCTTTCGTACGAAATTTTTTCGTAATATAGCATATGCGATGTTGCGACAAGTAAGTTGTTACATCACGATGTTTTACTTATCTCGTTATCAAAATTCGATCTCGTATTTTTATTTTGCCGATAGAATCGTACAGCTTCCTATAGCGTTAATTGGTACTACTCTTGGTACAATTATATTACCACTAATACCGAATGCACTCTCCGAGAAAAGGCAATGCACTAGTAAAAGTATGTCTCTGCTTATAGAAAGAGGAATGATTTGGAGCATTGCACTTGGTGTTTCATCTGCCATAGGCATTTATTTCTTTAGTACAGAGTTAATAAGATATCTTTTAGGTTATGGTGCCTTTGATGAGAATTCGATATTACATTCAGGACTGATGTTAAAAGTACTTTCCTTTATAGTACTACCAGCGATTATGGTAAGGCTGCTTATTACAATATTTTATGCCATGCATAATACTGTGATGCCGGTGGTAGTAGCGTTGGTAGGTATTGCTGTACAGATAGTGATGATAACTTTGCTATCTCCATTTTATAATGAGAAAGCAGCGATAATGTCTTCTCCGATCTCTTCAGTAGTAGAAGTAATAATATTATTTTGTTATTCACTGAAGAAGGATTATATCAGTATCGGTAAGCATTTTTTCAAGGAATGTTCAAAACTGTTTCTGTGTGGTGTAATTTTTGGTATTGCTATACTGATGTTGAAAAGTATCTATGTTATAGATAATCTGCTAGCATTATGTTTTTCTATTTTTCTCCTCGCATGTTTCTACTTTGTTTTGATGAGAATTATGAAAGTAGAAATAGTGACTGTCTTCTTTCGTAAGTTTTTGTTATGAAGAAAAGCGGTATTAATGAAGTGACTTTTCCAGTGCGTAACTCAAGTGCGCAGGATAGTACAGGAGAATTTGCAACGCGCCCTAAGTATTTAAAAGACTTTGTTGGACAGGCGAGCAATATGGAAAATCTGCAGATCTTCATACAGGCTGCTAGAAACAGAGGAGAGCCCTTAGATCATATACTGATATATGGTCCTCCTGGTTTAGGGAAAACTACATTATCTCACATTATTGCAAATGAGCTGGATGTGAATATCAAAGCAATGTCTGGCCCTTTGATAAATAAAGTAGGAGAACTTGCTGCTATATTGACTAATCTAAAAGCCAATGAAGTATTATTCGTGGATGAAATACACAGAATGAACAAAAGTGTGGAGGAAGTTTTATACTCTGCGCTTGAGTCTTTTTATATAGATCTCATTATAGGAGATGGTCCTACCGCAAAATCTTATAGGATGCAAATACCGCGTTTCACATTTATTGGTGCAACGACTCGCACGGGAATGCTGACAAAGCCCTTAAAAGATAGATTTGGTATTCCGCTAAAATTGGATTTTTATCCTGTAGAAGAATTGGAATTGATTGTAAAAAACACATCATGTCGGCTTGGTATGATGATAGAGAAAGATGGATGCAAAGCTATAGCAAATGCTTCGCGTGGTACTCCAAGAATCTCAATAAGGTTATTAAGGAGGATAAGAGATTTGTGCGAGATAAAAAATGGCATCAGTGTTGCAATATCTTGCGATATGGTAAAAGACGCATTATCAGCTTTGAAAGTTGATCATATAGGATTAGATAGCTTGGATTACAAATATATGACGTACCTTATAAAGTATTGTCGTGGTACTCCTATAGGTATTGAAAGTATAGCGACAGCTCTTTCCGAATCCGTAGACACTGTAGAAGATGATATAGAACCATACTTGATACAAATAGGCTTTATTACTAAAACTCCTAGAGGTCGGATTGCTACTTTTGAAGGTATAAAGTATTTTGAATCGCTTAATACGTTGTAAATTGTTATTAATGCAGCGCAAGCTGATTTTTATATGCTTGCATATTTTACTAACACAGAATACACTATCCTTAGCAGTATTGATCGCCGCGGCGCGGACTACATGTTCTTTTTGCAGAATTCTCTGAAATCTCTCGAAAATTGTTGTAATATCTCAACTCTTCAAAATAATCTGTATCAATCATCTTTGTTATACAGTTATGCTTTTGTAAAATTACTTACGAAATTAAGTAAAAACTCCCTCATGATGGATATCGGAAGTGTGTTTTACGAGAAGTTTATAGCTATAAATGGAAAATTTTGGATGATGCCGGAAAATGTTGCATTTTACAGCGCGCAGTTACATCCACATGTGCATGGCTATGTGAGTGAATCTTACAAGTATTTTCTAGAGCACTACCTTAATATATACAATTCTCCGTTTGATATTAGCGACTTTTCCAAAGATAACAATTCTAAAGCTTCTAGGGATATATTGGAAGCATATGATAAGATATCGAATAGTATTGTAAAAACAGTAGAAAATTATGAAAATTTACAAAAATCTTCTAATGCAGCTAATACGATTACCACTCAAGAGTTGAAGTTTTTGAAATTCTGTTATAAGCAGACGATACTTACTTTTCGTCCTACTAACTTTGCATCTTACAATCAAGAGATCCTTGAGAGTATTGCAAGTACGCTAGGAGAGAATTTAAAAAACGGCGCTAAGAATCTTTTACATGATGTAGAAAAACACGATGATTTTTGGGTGCAGATTAGTACAGTGCCTGAGGGTGCGTTTAAAGTAGGAGAGAATATTGCTTATACAAAAGGAGTGGTAGTATTTCAAAATAAAATGTTTGAATTACTTAGATATTATCCGAAAACTGAAGCAGTTTTTACAGTGCCAATTCTCATATGTACTGCATGGATTAATAAATACTATATACTCGATTTACAGCAGAAAAATTCATTTATTTCGTACTTAGTGGAGCAAGGTTATACCGTTTTTGTAATTTCTTGGATCAATCCTGATGCATCATATAGAGATGTCGATTTGGAAGATTATATAAAAAATGGCGCAATGGAAGCGATAAGCAAGGTAAAAGAAATTACAGGGCAGGCAAAAATTAATCTTATAGGATATTGTTTAGGTGGTATTATATCTGCAGTGGTAGCGGCGTATATGGAGCTTCAGCAAGAAAATCCAATTAATTCTCTTACTCTTCTAACTACATTACTTGATTTTTCAGATTCTGGAGAAGTATCTGTTTTCATAGACAATCAGATCTTGAATGAGATAGAAAAGCACATGAATAAAAAGGGATACTTGGATGGTAATGCGATGTTTAGTACGTTTAGTATGCTTAAGGCTAATGATATGTTATGGTATTATTACGTAAATAATTACATGTTAGGTAAGCAGCCTTCAGCTTTTGATATACTGTACTGGAATGCTGATTGCACTCGTTTACCGTTTAAAATGCATAAAAATTATCTTCGACGCTTTTACCAAAATAATGAATTGGTAAAAGGTACTTACTCATGTATGAACACTGATATAGATATAAATAAGATATCAATTCCTGTATATAATCTTGCCGCAAAAGAGGATCATATAGCTCCTTGGAAAGCGGTACATAAGACTCATTCACTATGTTCTAGTAATGCAATGAGTCGTTTCGTACTGACAGAATCAGGACATGTAGCTGGCATAGTAAATCCTCCTCATAAGAAGAAGTATGGATACTTTGTTTGCGATAAATATTATAGCGATCCTGATCTTTGGAGTAAAAGTGCGACAAAATTTAATTGTTCATGGTGGGAGGATTTGACTCAATGGCTTAATGATAATAAGCTTAATGGTGAAAAAACCACAGCAGAAGAAATTAGTGCAATTGATAAATTGAAAATATGTTGTGCGCCCGGTAATTATGTACAACAAAAGTGATGTCGTATATCATGAGTGCAGTTATTGCTTTATGAGGAGTATGATATATTGTATGATTCTTTGTACTCTTTTTTCTATCATTGATTTTCCGCAGATCGATTTAAATGAGTGTTAATAATAAAATTAATGAGCAGATTACTGCTCCTGTTGTTGCAGTAGTTGGTGTCGATGGAGTGCTGCTTGGCAGATTTGACTTAATAAAAGCACTAAGAATGGCGCAAAATGCAGGAATGGATTTAGTTGAGATATCTCCGAATATGGATCCACCAGTATGCAAGATAATAGATTTTGGCAAGTACAAGTATGCACAGCAGAAAAAGCTACAGGAAACGAAGAAAAAACAAAAATTTGTCGAAATCAAAGAGATCAAATTTCGTCCTAATATTGCAAAAGGAGATTATGATGTAAAACTGAATAATGCTATTCGTTTTCTTCAAGATTCTCAAAAGGTGAAGATTATACTTGAATTTAAAGGGCGTGAGATTATGTATAAAGATCTTGGAATGAAGCTTTTAGATCGCTTGAAAGCGGATCTAAAGGAATACTCTAAAATCGATTCTGATGTTAAGGCGGAAGGAAGAAGGTTGTTACTTATTCTTTCCTCATCGAAGTAGACTTATGAAAACAAAAGAACTGATAGATCGTTTTTTATCTTTTTTTGAAAATTTAGATCATAAGATACTAGACTCTAGTCCTCTCGTGTTACAGAACGATCCATCCATGATGTTTGTAAACTCTGGCATGGTGCAATTCAAGAAATGGTTTACGAGAGCGGAAGAGCCATTATATAAAAGTGTAGCAACTTGTCAGAGATGTGTTAGAGCAGGGGGGAAGCATAATGATTTGGAAAATGTAGGATACACTACAAGACATCATACATTTTTTCAGATGCTTGGAAATTTTTCATTCGATAATTATTTCAAGGAAGAAGCTATACTGTATGCTTGGAAGTTTTTGGAAGAGCTAGGGATAAATAAAAATAAGTTGATGATATCTGTATACCATGATGATGAAGAAGCATTCGATTTATGTAGAAAAATTACGAATTTCTCAGAGAGTAAGATATTAAAAATCAAAAGTAATGATAATTTTTGGTCGATGGGAAATGATGGTCCTTGCGGTCCTTGTATGGATATTTTTTATGATAATGGAGAAGAATTTAATTACTCAATCTCTGAATACGGAGTCGATGGAGATCGTTTCGTCGAGATATGGAGTTTAGTTTTTATGCAATATGAGAAGTTATGTGATGGAAAGTTGATAGAGTTGCCGAAGAAATGTATTGATACTGGCATAGGTGTAGAAAGATTAGCAGCGGCATTGCAGGGTGTTACGGACAACTTTCATATAGATATTTTCTTGGATATTATCGATGGCATTTTCGCAGCAATACGAGATATAGGTTACTTTGAGCGCTATAGTGATTGGCATCAACTTCCTCTTGAATCAAAACGTATGCTGAAGATAGTTGCAGATCATATGAGAGCGGCGTGTTTTATGATGTACGATAATGTTTCTGTATCGAATGAAGGACGTGGTTACGTATTGAGGCGAATTATCAGAAGAGCAATGAGATATTTGTATATGCATGGTATTAAAGAGCCTATACTTGATATTGTCGCTGTAGTGGTGATGAACAGAATGAGCGAAGTGTGTACTGTTACGTATAATCCGCAAATTTCCGTTGATATCAGAAAAGAAGAAGAGCGTTTCGGTACGACTCTTACCGTAGGCATGCGAATACTGCAAGAGCATCTCTTAAAGCTTCCTGCAGGAGAGCAAAACGTGCTAAGTGGAGATGTGGTGTTTCAGCTACATGATACATATGGCTTTCCGTACGACATAATAAAAGATACTGCGAAAGAGCACAATATGCAGGTAGAGGAAGAGAGATTTGAATTACTACTTTTGCAGCAGAAACAGAGATCTAAAATCAACTCAAGTTTTGGAGATAGTCAAAATACTGATGTCGAGCACTTTATGTTGAAGTTAAAAGAGAGTGGTCACATATCTGAAATGATGTGCTATCAAGTAACATCTGATGAAGACTTATATACAGCGAAGATTATAGGCTATCACAAGATAGTAGATAAAGAATCTTATATTGTAGTTTTTGACGCTACTCCGTTTTATCCGGAGTCCGGTGGACAAACGGGAGATAGTGGCTATGTCATAATTAATGGAGAGAAATTGGCAATTATAAACACGATTGTAATTTCTGATGTAATAGGACATGTATTAGCGCCTCGAGAAGGGATATATGACATTCTAAGTAATGCTGATACTGCGGTACTTTCAGTAAATTATGTAAGAAGAAAAAAGATCGCTGCAAATCATTCTGCCACTCATATTATGCAAAAAGTAATGCGTGATATACTTGGTACGCACATTGTTCAAAAAGGTTCATCTGTAACATCCGAAAGATTGAGATTTGATTTTGCATCAGATGTGCCGCTTTCCAATGAACAAAGATTGATGATAGAAACAAGAGTCAATGCTGTAATAAGAGAGAATCTCACGGTTATAATCACAAATACTGATTATAATACTGCTATGCAGGATGGTGTCTTGAGTTTAGCAGAAGAGCTATATGGTGATGAAGTGAGAGTTGTTCGAATTGGTAGTTCTGCAGAATTGTGCTGTGGAACACACGTGAATAGTACTGGAGAAATAGGAATCTTTAAAATAGTTGGAGAATCTGCAGTTGCATCCGGTATTAGAAGGATTGAATGCGTGACAGCTGAGTCTGCATTTAATTTGTTTAGTACATTTGATGAAATTGTTAAAACAAGCGCGCTACTTCTGAAGTGTAAAGCTGATGAATTATCGGATAGAGTAAAGGCTTTGCAATGTGATTATAAATCTCTAGAAAAGGAAGTTAATACTCTTCGAGTAAAGGAAATTATAAATAAAGCTGATGTTAGCGAACAAGAGTTTGTGTTTTCTGGCGCAATCAGTGCATATATTTATGCTGTATGCATAGAAGGGCCTTCTAAAGTTGCACTATCTGAAGCTGCAAGAGAAATAAAGAAGAGATTAAACGCATGTAATGTTCTTCCAAAGATATTTTTGATATATCAGTATAACGTAGCTTCAAATATTGCACTCTTAGATGTATTTGCGATTTCTCTAGAAAATAGCGTTACCGCTAAAGATATTGCTGATGAGATGCTTGATATTACAGGAGGTAAAGGGGGAGGTAATGCATTTACCGCTACTATAGGTAATATAGAAACTCGTTTTACTTCTCGTCGATTATTAGATTGTTTTGTTGAATTATATAGATCATAGAATGAATAAATATTCTCTTGTAGATTTCGAATATATGGAGAAAGCTGGCAAATTGGTAGCATCTATATTGGATGAGTTGAGTGATTTTATAAAAAGTGGTATTTCTACAGCTGATATTGATGATTTTTGTGTTGAAAGAATTGCAGCTGCGGGCGCAAAATCGGCTTCCTTAGGGTATAACGGTTTTCCGAAATCCGTGTGCACTTCAGTAAATCATGTCGTTTGTCATGGTATTCCATCAAGAGATAAGAGACTACAAGCTACAGATATACTGAATGTGGATATCACAATAATACTGGATGGTTGGTATGCTGACGCAAGTCGTACATATTTTGTAAGCGATGCTGTCCCTGTTATCGCAAAAAGACTTACACAAGTGACGTATAATGCAATGATGAAAGGAATAAGCGTTGTAAGATCTGGTATAAAGCTTTCTGATATAGGAACGGTTATTCAAGAAGAGGCGAAAAAATACGGATACTCAGTTGTTCATGAGTATTGTGGTCATGGTATAGGACGTGTATTTCATGATGCTCCTATAGTGCCTCATTACTACTGCGAAGATGCAGCACAGGTGATATTAGAAGAAGGGATGTGCATCACAATTGAGCCGATGCTTAACGTTGGTAAAGCTGAAACTGCTTTGATGAAGGATGGATGGACGGTAATTACTAAAGATCGTACATTATCCGCACAGTTTGAGCATACTATAGGCGTAACAAAAAATGGATGTAAAATTTTCACACGTTCGGATAATGAAAAGAGTAATTTTTTTAACTTGTAAAAGAATAGCTTATAAAGCCGCTATTGTTCTAAATACTTGTTTTGGCGTCGGATATTTCCCTATTGCAAGTGGTACAATCGGCACTTTAATAGGATTTCCGATATACGCTATTGTAAGGATGAACTGTGATTATTGGAGAATTGCAGTGGTACTGTTTGAAATAAGCGTATTCATTTTTATAATAGGATTGCTATCTATTACTTTTTGGAAAAATTACGGCAAGATTCATAATGAAAAAGCTGATGCGAGTTTTATAGTGATAGATGAAGTGCTTGGCATAACGGTATGCTTGTCAATCTGTTCTCAAGATCTAATCTTTTTACGTACAAAGTTTGCTATTGAAATAGTAGATGCATATTTTGCTGAGTTTATTCCTGCTTTTATATTGTTTAGAATCTTTGATATTGCGAAGCCATTTCCAATACGTAAGATAGACGCAAATATGCATAGCGCATTTGGTATAATGTTCGACGATGTTATTGCCGGTATTTATGCAGGATTGATTGTGCTAATGACTAGATATTGTTTAGAGTTGTTGTTCTGACTGTTCTAAATATTGCAAGAAATAGAAGATATAAGAGATTCTCCTATATATGTATTTACTCTCTCTATTATCAGTTGCTCATTTAGCTTAATTGTTAATACAAAGCTTGGATTATACAATTTTAAGATCAGTATACATGTTCTTTTTTTCTGTAACATCTCATGTTGTTGTGCTGACATTCCAAGTGTTAAGTTTGCGGTATAGGATAATTTCACAGGCATTGTATGTTTACCTATATCGTTACCTACTATATCTTTCCAATGTGTAATGATTCCGCTTTGAAAAAGAATATCATTACCATTTTCTTGCTTTTCTGTAAAAGAGAGGGTACTTGATATGCTTTTCATGATCTAGATTTAATTTTTTAGACTCTTTTCCACAGTAAAATGTTAGCACGTTTTGTAATACTTCCAAGCTTTCTTTATACGAGAGATGTATTATCTCATTTCTTATATAACATTCATTTATAGAGTTTTCGATAGAATAAGAATCTACTATTATCATATCGTCAAGTTTCGATTCAAGTTGACTTGAATATCCTACTACAGCTTTAAATAGCAATTCGTAGTCGTGATTCTCTTTACATTCTTTTGCATATGAATTGTCACTGGAGTATTGAGGTAAAGATTTTGCAAAATAGGTAAATTTCATCTTATTATCTTGTACAAAAAGTCCGTAGATTTTTGCTCGTAGCTTTATATTCTGAGCATTACATGATATTTCTGCATTGTAATATTCCATGCTATCAGATACTTGAGGTATATGTAACTGTAGGAAATTAATAGCTTCACTTTCTTCTTCGTAAAGAACTTCGCTAAATAACGATTTTTCACAGATTTTCTCCAATTCTTTTTTACCGAAAGAATATAATTTCAAGCCAATATCTTGATTACTATGTGCTGTGATATAGTACTGCTCCGGATAATGTACGAGACTAAAGAATTTACGCGAAGATAAAAAAAATGGAACGCGTAAGCAGAATGAGTGAACCTTTTCCGCTTGAAGCGCTTGCAGAGAACGATCTCTATCGTATCCTATGATACATTCTCTTTGTTTATTAAGTACTAGCTGTATAACTTTATAACTTTCCATACTTAGCTGTGCAGTTGCTGTATTCTTGTTTAACGGAAAGTATATGATACAGTTTGTATCAATATCGTCTATTTTCAGAAAATCGTGAATAGAGTGAAAGAAGATATTTTGACAGTGCGTCGTAGTTGTACTACTTGTGACCTGTAGTGCATCGACAAGCTTTCGAAGATCTAGTGCATCGTGTTCAATGAAGTTGTATAACTGTGAAATATCATCCAACGTTTTTGATATATACTCATCACTTTCGGAAGAAGATGTATCATTGAGAGCTTTCGCTAATTCGAATATGATACTTAGAGTAGTCATTACTCCATTTTCTAGATTATCTAGTAGCGTTTGTATAAATTTTGCGATCGTTATTACTCTTTGTATATCATGTTCCTCTGAGAGAGACGGATCATTTTCTAGAAAATTTGCGATTTGCTCGATGTATATAAAGTTCTTTCCTCGTAATATGTGCGATAATTTAAATATGAAAGATTTACTAATATCACTTGCAAGTAATATTGTAATAAGCGTGCTATAATGATATTCACTTCTTTCTAAAGAAGCTAAAATATACTTCATCTTACTCAGAATTTCTGCAGACTGCTTTGGTACTGAAGTGGCATCACATAATTTTGCTATTACCAAATTTATGTACTTATCATCATCAGAAATGATATATACGTGTTTTTTATTTAATCTGTGATCTTTGAGAGATATCGAGTTCTCGAGATACTTCTGTGCAGCAGTTATCTCATATTTTATGTGATATTTTGAAAAATTTCTTAGTAAGCATCTGTTATTAATTGGTTCTACTGCGATCATAATGCAGCCTTCCATCGATTCTAGTATTTGCCATGGAGAATATACATTTCTGCTGTCGCATACAGCTTCGATGAAAGTTTTGAAATCATCATCGTTTTTATATAGCACAAATTGATTATAGGTATCATTAGACGTATATGTTAAGTTGCGTGATTTGCAATATAAAGCTGTAGCGAGAATAGCATCTTGCATTGATATGAGTTGTTTTGTGCTGTTACGATTTAATATCGATGAGACTTGCAATAAATTTGTGTCGTACGTACTACATAATGTTTTAGTTGTAGCATTACTCAGAAAATCGCAACAACTGATGAATGTAATTGAATTACAGCATAGCAATTTTTCCTTGATAATTAATTCAAATAACTCTGCGCTATCAATGGAATAATCGGAAACGAAGCATAAATTATGCTGTTCATATTCTTTTCCTATATTTTGAAGAAATTGTATAATTTGTGATTTCACAATGCTATTAAAATGCAGTTTTCGTACAATTCATCATAACTAAAGTTTCTTTGCTATTAATAGCACAGTTTCGTACTTTTTATCTGATAAAATCGCATAATTATCGATATGGTATGAATTTTCAGTTGTTATTCCAATACTTGAAAGTGCATTCTTCACAAATTCTTCTTCGTATAACATCATATGTTCTTGATGATATAGTGTACCAGTGATACCTTCTAAAGTGCGAAATGTGACGATTATTTGTGAATTTTGCGAGAGTTTTTTGCACATATTTGATAGTAGCGTAAGCCAATTCGCATGATATGTCATGACGTCACAAAATAAGGCTATGCAAGATTCTATCTTAGGAGGCAGTGCACTGACGATTTTATCGTATCCTAAAGTGTTTTGAATGTTTTGCGGTACACTTGTTTTGCCGTCTAAGAGTCTTGATATAAATTTTGTAGGAGATCTTAATTCGATGATAGTTGGAAGAGTATTATAATGTGGCAGCATTTTT